>NZ_JBXWSG010000095.1:0-13749 GCF_059613305.1 Ruegeria sp. BHSB056
TGATATAATACATCCTGATCGCGCAGGGCCTTTTCTTGCAAGGCGCGATCCCCTGCCGTTCCCTGTATGACCCGTGCCCCCATCGCGCTGAAGGCTTGCCGACCATGGCGGTTGCGTAACAGGACGGTGACCCGAGCACCGGCATTGATGAGAGCCGGAACAAGTCGCTTGCCGATAAACCCTGTCGCTCCTGTCACGAAGACGGCCTTGCCGTCGAGATGATCTGCTCCGGTGGCTGTCATAGTCTTTTTCTTCGTCTCAAATTCAAGATCCGGCACAATGTGTTTCAAAGCAGAAGCCTAGCCTAGGGTGGGTGCCTGTGCTACTGCGCAGAGGACGAATTATTGTCATAAGTACGGGGTAAGCTGCGCCCCACGTTTGTTAATGAGGAATTCGATGACGATCGGTATAATCGGCGTACAGACGTCGCCGTGGCGCATACTCCTCAAGAGAATATTGCTATGTGAAGCTGACAGTTCGGGTCCGGGCTGTTTGCGGTCTGTCTTATGAGGAGAAAACCATGCGTATCGGGGTTGTTGGTGGGGCCGGAAAAATTGGCAAACTACGGGTAGAAACCATTCAAGAATGCCCGGACACAACGCTGGCGGCCGTTCTGGATCTGTCTGAAGAAGCCGCCCGTAGTGTCGCTGGGGACGCTCCCGTGTTCACCGACTTGAAGCGGTTTCTGGAAACGGATATGGATGCGGTCGTGGTATCAACCCCTCCGCATACGCATGAGGACCCATGTGTCAGCGCCCTGAAACACGGGATGCATGTGCTGGTTGAAAAACCCATGTCCAACAGCGCCGAAACCAGCCGTCAGATGCTGGCCGAAGCAAAGGCCGCAGGTCGGGTGATCGCCACGGGCTTCAACATGCGGTATTACCCCTCTTTCGCTTATGTGAAAGACACCATAACCAGCGGAACAATCGGAGACATTACTCATATTCGTGCCTTTGGTGGGCATGACGGGCTGGCCCATTTTACCCATGACTGGGAATACAAGGTGCCGGAATCCGGTGGCGGAGCAATGTGGGATATCGGGATTCACATGACCGATATCGTGCGTCACATGTTGGGCGAGGTGAGTTCGGTTTATGGTGTCGCCGGTGAACGTGTCTGGAACCTGCCGGGTTCCGAGGACACCGCAGTCGCGATATTCCGAAATCCCGATGGTGTTCCCGCAGTTTATCATGCCAGCTGGGGAGAATGGCGCGGATATGATTTTGCAATCGAAGTGCACGGGACACATGGCATGGTGATGGGTGCATATGCGCCAATGAAGAATATTCTTATCACGATGCCGGAACCCGGCGGGACGCCGACTACGACAACGCGCAGGTATTTCGATATAGCCGTCCGCGAAAAACTGTTCTCATGGAAGACAACGGCCAAGATTTCGTTCGCAGAGGAATTACGGGACTTTCTTAAATTGTGCGATGGGGATTCGAGTGGCCGAATTGCAGACGGCAAGGCCGGGCTTCGGTCAATTGAAATTGCCAATGCGGTGATCGAGAGCAGTCGCACAAATCAGGTGGTAGAACTGCCCCAGTAAGAACTGGTATATTGCGTCTGTTGTTCTTAATTCATCAACTTGCAATTCCGGCGCGTTTGACGGCCGGATCAGCGAAGGCCCGCTGCGCCAATGGGCCGAACTGTTTGCCGGAATGAGTATGGTGCCTGCCGGGGCGGTCATAAGGCACTTCGACATGCCGGAAGCCAAGCCAGGCAAAACGCCCTTTCATGAATCGGTTGTGTTCGCGCAGCCGGACAACGGCACGGACCACGCGCCGGTCCATGAGGCGAAAGCCACCGGTATTGGCGGGGATGGGCACACCTGAAAGCCGGTTGATGACTTGATAGAACTTGATCGCCGACCAGCGTTTCATTGCGGTATCCGTATGCCGGTGGCGGCGTACGGCATAAACAACATCGAAGCCTTCCCGCCACTTTTCGATGAAGGTTTCGATGAGTTCCGGGGGATTCTGCAAATCCGCATCGATAGGAATGACAGCCTGGCCTAAGGCCACATCAAGCCCCGCGGTTAAGGTGATCTCTTTCCCGAAATTGCGGGAAAAGTTGTCTGACGTCAGTACCCACCGGACAGATTTAGGGGTTTGAGAACGGAGGATTTCTAGTTTATCGAAGCCACTATGGCGTAGCCAAGCTTTATGCCCATTGGATGGCCATAAACTATCGTGAAAGCTACGATATATTTGGTATATTCGGGTTTCTGTTCAATCACGAAAGCCCACTCAGAGGGTTGGAGCCCCCGACTCGCAAAATCACCGATGGTGTGGCCAAGATCAAACTGGGGCAACTTGATTGCTTGGAGCTTGGGAACCTGGGCGCCAAGCGTGATTGAGGATTTGCGAAGGATTACGTGGACGGGAAGTGGCGTTTGATGCGGAGTCAAACCGTGTTCTGGTGCGCATCAATCCAAATTACTATCGCCCCGCCGAGGTCGAACTGCGCAAGCAAGGCTAAGGAAGTTCTGGGTTGGGAGGCCAAGACCTCTCTTGAATATCTCTGTCAGGTGATGGTCGTGGCGGATCTGGCGCGGGACCAACGGGGCGTTTCGTTCTGTTGTCAGGGGGCCGCGTCTTGATCACTGGCCGTTACGGGTTCACCGGGCGGTATCTGGCTGCTGAATTGGAGGCAGTGGGATGGGATATCTGGGACACCGGCATGACGGCGCCTCCTGTGCCAGACCTAATCTATCTGCAGGCGGAACTTTCGGACATCGCGGCAATTGCACATGTTGTAGATATGGTGAAACCCGATGCTGTTATCCACTTGGCTACGATTGCATTTGTCGCATGGCGTGGCCGAGGGATTCTACAAGGTAAATGTGATTGGAACTCGGGTTTTCTGGAGGCATTGACTCAAGTCGGCGTAGGCCAGTCCGGGGTCATTTTGGAAAGCAGCGCCAATATTTATGGCAACTCGAAACATGCGCCGATTGCGGAAACTGCCTCTCCGGTGCCCGTGAACGATTATACGGCTTCTAAACTGGCTATGGAATACATGGCCCAGCTGTTTACGGATCGCTTACCGATCGTGATCGCGCGCGCCTTTAACTACACCGGGCGCGGGCAGAATGCCCGATTCCCTGTCCCCAAAATCGTGGCCCATTTCCGGCAGTGGGCCCGCATGTCGAACTGGGTAACCTGGATGTTGCCCAGGACTTTTCCGTTGTTCGCAATGTGGCGCGTACTTACCGGACATTGCTACGTCTGGATTTGCGCGGACTGCAGGTCAATACCTGTTCTGGAGTGGGACCCCTTTGCAGCAGATTGTGGACATGTGTAGCGTCATTGCCGGACACCGTCTGAACATGACCGTGACCCCCCAATTCGTGCGTGCCAATGAGGTGAAGGAATTAATGGGAGATGTCACATTGTACCGCAGCCTGACTCAAGCCGAGCCGAATTACAGTTTACACTTGAATGGATGTTGACGTAAGCGCTTAGAATAAAGTGTTCTTACGCCATTTTTATGTTGTTTCAGGCTCTTCCCCCTGAAAATACCCAACTAATTCGCCAAAGGCCCACATCGTCACGATCAAAAAAACCAGCGGGGAAGCAGGCCAGAGTTTGCCGAGATAAACGCGCTTGTGCATTTGATTGCGCAGATGCCGGGTAAACAGAACAAACGGCAACAGTGGGGTTACGGCTGCGCGGAAGGCGCGCAACCCGAACGAAATTTCGCCGGACCGAATGCGGGCATATTTACGGCCCCAATGAAACCACTCGCCCGCTAGCGTGAAGGTCGGGATACGCGGACGGTATTGGGTTGTTCTGGGGCGATCTGACAGAATCATCTTGTCACCGGCAGCCTGCAGGGCAGCATGGATGGAAGGTTCATAGAAGCGATGTTCATACAGGGGACGCAGTTCGTGCAGCTTGTCGGCGCGATAGCATACATTGGTTGCTGACAGAAAATCTGTCTCACCGGTCGGAAGAGGGGCCATATAGCGCCCAAAGTCGCAGATATGAACGGCCCAGTTCCAGGTCGTGTCATATCCGTTGTCAGCACATCCCCCGACCGCTGCGGCCCCGGTCTCATCCATCAAGTCCATCACCGAGGCAATCCAGGTTTCAGCCGGAATGCCGCGATCTTCGACAAGGCCGATCCGGCGCCCGCGTGCGGCTTTGATGCCCTCGGAACGGCGGATATCCCAGAACCGGTGCAGATCAAGGGCGTTTCTCGGTACCATACCGCCTGCGAGTACCCCGAGATCGAGAAACCGGAAGTCGGGAAAATCATCCGCCATTCCGGCATCTTCAAGCGACAGCTGATCATATGGCACGATGACTTCCACCTTGTAGGCATCAACCTGATTGGCAAGCGCATTCAGACATGCCCGAAGCGCGGCTCCCCCATCAACGATAGCCACAACGACAGAGATATCAGGTAGTGAAGGATCTGGATTGTTCATCACAGACATTTCTCTCATCGAACCTTGGACAGAGACCGACCGGCCCCGAACCAGTATCCGGCAACCTCACCCAGTCCCCAGGACAATGAAAACGGGACCAGCAAAGGCAGGGAGGGCCACAACCGACGCACATGACGCCCTTTGGTTATGACGTTTCTGACCACGCGGTAATAAACGATCGGAGGCAACGCAAAAGCAACGAGCCCCATAATAAGCCTTTTACCGCTCGACTCCTCGCTGACCCGAGCTCCGGCGAAGCTCTTGGAATACAGGTATCTCTGGGTCAGATACAGACCGAATGTATAGTGCATCTTATGCCCGGAAACGATGTCGTTGCGCAGGGTCATAGAGACACCATCTGCGCGCATATGATCATGCAGGTGGTTTTCCCATTTGCCATCATCCAGCAGGGCATCGAACCGTTCCAGAACATCACGTCGGTAGACCGTGTTGTTGCCCGGAAGCCAGTCCGAGGGGCCATCATTCAGAGGGGGTAGAACGGCACTGTACTCGCATAGGAACGCCGCCCAATCGATCAGGGTCTCTTTGGCTTCATTATCGACAGGCCCGGCCACTACATCCGAACCGGCTGCGATTTCATCCAGCATCCGCCGGGTCCAGTTCGGCGGAACCAGCACGTGATCTTCAATGACCCCGATAGCATCGGCTGTCGCGGCCCGGATGCCTGTGGCGCGCATCTGAGGGATTGTAGCATCCTCGGCGACTGCCAGAATGTGTACATCAGGAAATTCTGTTTCGACATTCTGAATGAAGTCCGGGCCGAGGCGTATGACGGCGATGATCTCGGGTTGGGGGCCGGTCTGGTTCTGCAAAGCCGCGGCGCACCCACGAAAATCAGACAGAGAATTGACGCATGGAATGACGACCGAAATCTGATGCTGCGTCATGTGTTTTCTCCGGTGTGAGCTGTATCCTTCGGGAGGATCTGACCATAGTCGACCATGGAAACGGAACTGCGTTTACATCTGGGTCTGAAAACCCCGGAGCGCGTTAATTTTTGTGGCATTTTTCGCACTAATAAGTTCCTTTTCGATAAATTGTTTCTATATCAGGAGTTATTTCAGGGGCGCTTTTTAAACGCGGCTTCAAAACTGATCTCGGTCATTTCGGCAGCACGATTCCAAGTGAACTTTGCGGCCTGGCGTACTGCCTGCTTTGACAGGCGTGCATGAAGATCGTCGTCACTTAGCAACCTGTTTGTCTGATGGGCAATCGAGGACGCATCGGTTGGGTCAAACAGCAGTCCGCCATCGCCGACAACTTCTGGGACGCTGCTTGCATCAGACCCCAGAACCGGGGTGCCGCAGGCCATTGCTTCGACAGGGGGAAAGCCAAAACCTTCATAGAGCGAAGGGTGCACAAGCGCATGTGAGGCATTGATCAGAAGCGCCAGCTTTTCATCCGAAATCTCGCCGGTGAAAATGATCCGTTCTGACGCAATTACATTGGCTCGGGCCGAAGCCTGCAGATCCTCAACATTATCCCAGAACCGGTCGCCGGTTGTGCGACCGACAATGGCCAGAAAAGCATCAGGATGTTGTTCCAGAATCATTGGCATCGCATGGATAAGGCGCAGCACATTTTTGTGGCGGTTAAAGCCGCCCACATAAACGAGAACACGGGCTCCGGGAGGAATGTTATATTCCTCTCGAATTTCTTCTATCTTATTGTTATCATTTATCTCTTTGAAAACGGGGGCCGCAGCCATCGTTGTCAGGTCAATCTTGTTGCGCGGAATGCCCAAAATGGATTGCAGGTCTCGGGCCGACGATTCAGAACCGGTGATGAACCGCGTGGCCTGCAATTTGGCGAGTGTGGTTTTTGCTTTCCACAGCGCAAAATTCAGTTTTGAGGGGAAGATCAAATCCGGAAAGCGTTCAGGGATCGTATCGTGGATACAGATGACTTTCGGGACCCGCGACAGCAGGGGATAATACGAAAAAACGGTGGGGTAAAAGAACACATCGCATCTCAGTCGGAGCGTTGCTTGATGCATCTGAAACCGGTTTGCCACGTCTGATCCGTCCGACATTGGCGCAACCACGATGTTGACCCCCTGGGGAACCGGGTAAGACGGTTCCTGATCACAGATCAGGGTATAACGAAACCCGCTGTCCCGAGCTGCCAGGGCTTGGAGCACGCCTCTTGTGAAGCGCCCAAACCCGCGTTCGTTACGCCAAGTCGTCCCATCAATCCCGACATGCATGGTGATACTCCGTTCCTGCGAAATTCCTTAGTCCCAACCGCTTCGAGCAGCGACGGAGGATATAAATCCAAATCACGAGCTTACTCTATGGCAGGCAGAGCGCGGCCCACAATCATTTGATATCCCTGCATCCCTGTTGCTACATCATCGAGGCCAATTGAAAGGCGGATTCGTAAATGCACGCTGTAACGGAATCAGATGATCGACGGCATCTTCGGATCGCACAGATGTGCACGGATTTCGGAATGGGAGGGATTGCCAGACATGCCCTTGATCTGGGCATCTGGCTAAAAGGTCAGGGTCATGGCGTTTTTCTCGCCGGAACGCCGGGCGAATGGGCGGGGCAAAAGCACGAAGATGGCTTTCTGTCCATCCCGACACGCTATGTTGGGGCGGATGGTGGCAGGCTGGTGCGCAGGCTTGCCCATACTGGTCATGGGGCGATTGCCTTGCGTCGCTGGCTTTCGAAGTCGCGTATCGACATCATTCATGCGCATGAATCTGCGCCGGCATTGGTGGCGTTGCTGGCGCGGATGCATCTGAACATCCCGCTTGTCGTGACGTATCACGGGTCGGATCCGCAGCGGATCAGGGGGTTTGGAAAGATTGCACGCCACGCCGATCTGGTCGTGACGCCCAGCCATCGGGCCGCTGAAGACCTAGCCGAAATCGCCAATGTATCAAAGGACAAGCTTCGGGTCATAGGGCTTGGGATCAAGCCGCCGCCTGAGGATACGGATCACGATGTTGCCGCGTTACGAAAAACCCTGCTGCGTGGCGGTAATCGTCTTGTCGTCACCATCGCGCGGGTGGCCTATCAAAAGGGTATTGATGTTCTGATCGATTGCGTCGCGCGTCTGAAAGATACCCACCCCGCTTATCGCTTTGTCGTTGTCGGGGATGGGCCACTGGATCAGGAGATGCGGGCGCTGGCGACACAGCGCGGTCTGGATGAGCATTTGTTTTTCGCTGGACGTACCGAGGTTCCCTATCGCTATTTGCGGGCAGCGGATCTGATGCTGCTGACCTCGCGGTGGGAGGCGCTGCCCATTTCTATTGCCGAAGCGTTCCAGGTCGGAACCCCGGTTGTAGCCACCGATTGTTCCGGTGTTCACGAGTTGGTGCATGATACGGTCGGCGCCTGTGTACCAATCGGCGATGTCGCGGCGATCACGCAGGCTGTTGAACACATTCTCGAAGATGACCAAAAGCGCACCGGTATGGCGGCCAGTGCCCTGGAGAGATCGAAAGAGAGTCGATTTGATCCTGACCACATCAATCGGCAGATTGAGGCGCTTTATTTCAGTCTTCTTGACTGAGCGGTGGGCAAAAGCTGCATTCCTTTGCAGCATGCCCGCAACACAGCGTGTGAACCGGGCGTCTGGGCAAGTTCCATCTTTCGATCACGGTATGGATCATGCTTTCATACCGGAAAGTCATTGGTAATCCGGTTTGAGTCACATGCAGTCGTTACGCATTCTGATGTTCACCACATTTTACCCGCCATACTCCTTCGGCGGCGATGCCGTGGGTATTCAGCGCATGGCCCGGGCACTTGTGGCACGGGGGCATGACGTGACGGTGGTGCATGACGAGGACAGCTATCTGATCCTTGGCGGAAAACCACAGCCCGAGGGCGACCCAGACGGGGTCCGGCGGATCGGGTTGCGCAGTCGCAATGGCATGATGTCGAACCTGCTGACCCAGCAGCTTGGCCGCCCGGTTGTCCATGCTGCCCGCATCCGCGCGATACTGGCCGAGCGGAAACCGGATATCATCTGGCACAACAATACTTCGCTGATCGGCGGTCCCGGACTGTTGCCGATGGGCGAGGGGTTGAAGATCTATGAGGCGCATGAGCACTGGCTGGTCTGCCCCACGCATGTGCTGTGGCGGCACGGGCGCGAGCTGTGCGATGACCGCCAGTGCCTGCGTTGCGTGCTGAACTACAAACGCCCGCCTCAGCTGTGGCGCTATACCGGTGCGCTGGACCGGGCATTGGATCACATGGACCTGATCATCGCCAAAAGCGAATTCAGCCGGGCCAAACATCGCGAGTTCGGCCTGCGGCAGGAGATGCAGGTGCTGCCCTATTTCCTGCCCGATCTGGATCAGGACGCTTTGCCGGAACCCGCCGCGCATGACCGTCCCTATTTCCTGTTTGTCGGACGGCTGGAAAAAATCAAAGGGTTGCAGGATGTGTTCCCGGCCTTTGATCGTTACCCGGATGCCGATCTGCTGATCCTCGGTGATGGCGATTACGCGGATGAGTTGAAGGCACAGGTCGCAGGCAATGACCGGATCAAATTCCTGGGCCGCAAGACGCCTGACGAGTTAAACGCTTACTATCGTGGCGCACTTGGGCTGATTGTGCCCTCGGTTTGTTATGAAACCTTCGGTATCATCCTGATCGA
Source organism: Ruegeria sp. BHSB056 (assembly GCF_059613305.1). NCBI lineage: Bacteria > Pseudomonadati > Pseudomonadota > Alphaproteobacteria > Rhodobacterales > Roseobacteraceae > Ruegeria > Ruegeria sp. BHSB056. The sequence continues at coordinate 9,083 of NZ_JBXWSG010000095.1, forward strand.
AAGCTTCCGGTTGGGCACGCCGGTGATCGCCCGGCGACTGGGTCCGTTCCCCGAGATCGTCGAGCGGGCAGGGGGCGGGGAACTGTTCGAGACCGAGGATGATTTGATTGCAGCGATGCGTAACCTTCAGCACCAGCCTGACCAGCGCGCAGTTCAGGGTGCTGCAGCACGTAAGGCGTTTCTGGAGATCTGGCACGAAACACCCGTGCTGGAGGCGTATGGCGCGGCGCTGGCGCGCGTGGCCCATGGTGCAGGAAACCAAAGATTGGTTGCGGCGCTGGAAACTGGTGCCTTTGAAACCGGCGCTGGATAAACACCTCGGAGTTGTAACACTGTCACGGGGCCAGCATTCCGATCCGGTGGGCGTTGGCCATGACCGAGAAGGTGATGGTTGTGGCCGGGATGCTTGGCAGGCATGAGGCATCGACCAGATGTACCCGTGACAGCCCTTTCGGTCGCCCCAGAATATCCGACTGCCCCGCACCAGGCGTTTTGGCCATGGGAACCGAGCCGCCCACGTGAAAGCTGGATCCCACATCGCCGGGGCGACGGGCGAAACTCAGCGGCACAAGCCCTGCCAGCTTCAGGACCTGCCCCATGCGTGCCGTGGCGCGCGCCATGATCTGTTCGGTTTCGTCATTACCTTGCACGGTCGGGGTCAGCCGCCCGTCTGCGGCCATCGTCAGATCGATCCGGGCGGAATGGGCAGAATGTAAAAACGCCTGCGCCACGACCAGCCGTTGCGCCAGCAGCCTCCATACCGGGGCCGATCCGGGCAGTTTCGAGCCATAAGTATTGATCAGATCATGGGCATAGAACTCGTTCCAGGTATAGACCTGCGCGTGGATCAGATGCGGTGAGACCGCGGGGTCATCCAGTTCAATGAAAATCTGCGGCAGGGTGTGATAGGGTCTTCGGTCCGGGCGCCGTGGCGCGCGCCAGTGGTGCAGGCTGGGCAGAAAGAAATGCTGACTGTCCTGTAGTTGCAAGCGGGCTGCGGAGTTCGGAGATGACGCCAGCATCAGCCGCGCGGTTTCCAGAACCCCGGCGGCGACAAAGATACGGTCGGCTTGCAGGGTTTCGCCGTCCTCCAGCGTGACCGTGACATGACCCGGGCGTTCCTCGAACTGGCGGACAAGACCGGTGCGATAGCGGAAATCCGGATTGTGACGCAGGACGTCAAGCGTTTGCCCGGACGCATAAATCAGACCCCAGGGGCAGCCATGCAGGCACTGGCCGCAATATTGGCAACCGGGTTCAACAGCCAGCCGCGCGGCACCGGCATGGGCCCCCAGTTTCGCAAGCCTCGCTGCTTGGCGATCCAGATGCGTCAGCATCCGTTCGGCTTGCGGCGATGGGGTCAGAGGGGCGCGATCCTGCATTGAAAGGGTGGGGAACAGAGTCTGTAATGCGTCCACCCGACCGCTGATGGGAAAGAATTCCGCAACCGCACGGTAATGCGGTGACAGATCGTCAATTCCGATCGGCCAGTCGGCGATATCTTCGGCGCGGTTGGGCAAAACGGCCGAGCCCCAGAGATTGGACAACCCACCCGCCGCGTGTGAGGCGCGCAATCCGATCCGGTCAGGCGATACCAGCGTTTCCGCCCCCGGCACCATGGCAAAATCCGATCCGAACCGGCGGACTTGCCCGGGTGGCGTGTCGAACTGAGGAGCTTGCCAGGCTTTTACATCATCGGCGGACCAGCTTTCGGGACCCGTCGCGGCCAGCCTGTCACGGCGGGCCTGCGCCGAGCCTTCCAGTCTGCGCCCTCCATCCAGCATCAAAACCTGTCGTCCCCGCGCCAACAGGGCCTTGGCCACGGACACGCCCGATGGCCCCGATCCGATGACCAGATCGGTCACGAGGTTGGGCCCGTCTGTGCCGGGGTATGCGGCCTCATGCGGGAACCGGGCGCTTCATCTCGGCGACGATGTCATCGATGATCTGCTGCAGCGTTCGCATCGGGCGGAACCCGGTGACACGTTGCAGTTTCGAGACATCGGGCAGGCGGCGCTGCATATCTTCGAAGCCTTCGGGATAGACCGTGTCGTAAGGAACACATTGAATTTCCGAGGCAGAGCCGGTCGTTCGGATGACCTGTTCGGCCAGCTCGCGGATCGTGACCTCCTGATCGGTGCCGACATTGAACACGTCGCCGCGCGCCTCGGGCAGGGTCATCAGACGGCACATGGCCTCGACCACATCGGCGACATGGCCGAAACAGCGTGATTGTTCACCAGTGCCGTGGACCATCAGTGGCGCGCCTTCCAGTGCTGACTTGACGAAATTCGGCAGCACCATCCCATAGCGCCCGGTCTGACGCGGACCGGTGGTGTTGAAGAACCGCAGCACCGTGACCGGCAGGTTGGATTCGCGCGCATGGGCCAGTGCCAGAAATTCGTCGAGTGTCTTGGCACAGGCATAGGACCAGCGCAGATTGCGGGTGGCGCCGATGGTCAGATCGCCTTCTTCCTGAAAGGGGAAATTGGTGCTTTTGCCATAAACCTCGGAACTGGAGGCGATGAACGTATGCGTCTTGTTCACCAGCGCGGCATCCAACACGTTCTCGGTCCCCGCCACATTGGTCAGGATCGACCGGCTGGGTTCGTCCATGATCAGCTTGACCCCGACGGCGGCGGCCAGGTGGAACACCACATCCGCCGGATCGACCAGTTCGGCGACCAGCCCCCGGTCAAGAATACTGCCTTTGACAAAAGTGAAGCCCGGGTGATCCGCAACAGAAGCCAGATTGGACATCAGCCCGGTCGACAGATCGTCAAGGATCGTGACCCGATGCCCTTCACCGATCAGCCGTTCCGTTAAATGGGAGCCTATAAATCCGGCGCCGCCGGTAATCAGAATATGCATTTGTTTGTACCAGTCACTGTGTAAGAACCAACTTTACCACGATTTTCCCCGCACCATCGCACGGATGCCGCGCATTGCCCTGCGGGCCGTGAGATAGGACCCGCCGCGTCCGGCAAGATGTGCCTCCCAGCGGGCGATGTTGTTGAAATAGAACATCTCGAGCCGGGGCAGGTCGTGCATATCATCCCCCGCTTTGGCCACGCCCAGCCTTGTGCCGACCGAGGTGTCGTAATGCTGCGCGACCTGTCTGAGAACGCCAGAGTTCGACGCGCCATAAGGCGGTGCGAAATGCCGGGTGGGCTGGCCAAGCCGGGCGGCAATGTCCTGACCGGATCCGCTGACTTCCTCTTCCAGCATGAGCGCATCCAGCGTGGTGAGATCGGGATGAGTGACACTATGCGCGCCAAAACAGACCCCTTCAGCTGCCAGCGCCTCGACCCTGTCCCAGCTCATCAGCGGGCGGGCAGGGATATTGCCTCCGGCCCAGCTGTCGCTGCCGCCCATCAGGCCCGAGGGCAAATAGACGATCGGGCAGAAGCCGAGATCGCGCAGGATCGGCCAGGCGGTGTCGGCGAAATCTTCAAACCCGTCATCGAAACTGATGATGACCACGCGGGGGGCAGGCGGGTTGGCCAGCGCATCAGGTGTGACCACCGGTAGACCCGAGTCCGCAAGCGCCTGCATCTGTGCCTTGAACACCTCGGGTGCGATCGAGGTTGGCCCCGGCGCATCCGAGATCGAATGATACATCAGGATATCGGCCTGCCAGGCGGACATGGATCAGTCTTCCACCACATGGGTGGCAAAGACTTCGCGATACCGGTTCCATTTCGCGCGGTCGACATGGCCCTTGCCGTCGATGCAATCCGCCGCGCCATAGGCCATGGCAAAGGCGTGATGGGTATTATCGTGTGCGAACAGGCCCTGCCGTCCAAATACGAGCAATCCGTCCAGATTTGAGAGCCATTGATCCACCGTATCGAACCGCTCTTCATAGCCCATATCGTAAACAGGATAGGCGTGGCTCAGCCGCCGGGTTTCACAGCGGCGCACCGGAACCGTGACCGGCAGGCCCAGCTGCCCCAGCCATTTGGTGAATTCCTGCCCCAGCTCCTCGTCGGACATGGACCACCATTTCTCATCCGGGTCGCAGGGTAGTTCGGCGCACAGCACGGTGACGCCCTTTGGCGCGCCGCTGGCGTTATAGTTCTTGGGCTCTGACATCCGGCTGATCGGGATCGAGAGTTCCGGGAAGTAATGTGCATCGAACTCGGTGAACTGGTCGGTCTCCAGCACCAGATACAGCAGGATCATGCCCCGGAAGCGGATCGCGCGAGCCGCCTCGACCACTTCTGCCGGAGGGTCGCCGATCAGGCGGGTCAGTCCGGTCAGCGGGATGGTCGACAGGATCAGATCGCCGGTCAGGTGCCGTTCACCCTCGCCCTCGCGGATCGTCAGGCCAGTGATGTGGTTGCCGTCCCTCTCGATGGCAGTGATTTCGGTGTTGAACAGGAAAGTTGCCCCGTTGCTTTCCGCGCTGTCCCGCATCGCATCCGAGATTTGCCCGAACCCCTTGCGCGGATAAAAGAACCGCCCAGCGGTTTCACTGCGCAGCCCCGGCAGCAGGCGTAGCATCTTCATCAAGATCTTGCTGACCGACCCGCTGCCGACCCGGCGCTCGGCCAGTTTCACGGCCAGCTTGTCCGGGTCCAGCCCCCACAGTTTGCGCACGTAGGGGAAATAGAAATTGTCCGAAATCGTCGGCCCCAGCCCGTCATAAAGGACGGTCGAGAATG
>NZ_JBXWSG010000096.1:0-13665 GCF_059613305.1 Ruegeria sp. BHSB056
GTTCTTGATCCGACGGATTTGCCTGTTGTCCTGCTGCTGAATCCGAATGGCGGTGCCCCAAAGGTGACACTGACCCGGCGCGGCGGGACAGGGGTTGCGCGTATTTCCGGCCCTCTGGCGGCCCTTCTTGGGCTGGTTCACGGCGCGTTTGATGGCGATGCGCTGTTCTTCTCACGTGATCTGGTGATCGAGGGCGATACGGCTGCGGCGCTGGCCCTGCGCAATGCAATCGACGACGCGGAACTGGACCTCGCGCACGAGGCCGCAACCCTCTCCGGCCCGCTTGCGCGCCCGCTCAAGCAGCTCATCGCGTTGGTGGAACGTCGAACCGGCCTGTACCTGACCCGACCCGAAGACGCTGTACTATGGTAATGGAAATCGTCTGCCCGGCAGGAACGCCCGCCGCTTTGCGCGCAGCCGTCAAGGCCGGGGCGCATACGGTCTATTGCGGCTTCAATGATGAAACCAATGCGCGCAACTTTCCCGGTCTGAACTTCGACCGGGCCGAAATGCGCGCGGGCGTTGCCTTTGCCCATGACCACGGGGCCAGGGTGCTGGTTGCGATCAACACGTTTCCCCGCGCGGGCAGCGAAGCAATCTGGCACCGCGCCGTGGCCGATGCGGAAACCTGCGGCGCGGATGCCGTGATCCTCGCCGATATAGGGTTGCTGGATTATGCCGCGCGCAACCATCCGGGGCTGCGCAGGCACCTGTCCGTGCAGGCCGCAGCCGCCAATGCCGATGTGATCAACTTCTATGCCGAAACCTTCGGCGTCAAACGTGTGGTCCTGCCGCGCGTGCTGTCGGTTCCCGAAATCGCCGCCATCAACGCCGAAACAGAAGTCGAGACCGAGGTTTTTGTGTTCGGCGGGCTCTGTGTGATGGCCGAAGGCCGTTGTTCGCTGTCCTCTTATGCCACCGGGCTGTCTCCGAACATGAACGGCGTCTGTTCGCCCGCCAGCCATGTCGAATACCAGAACGATCAGGGCGCGTTGAACACGCGCCTAGGTGGCTACCTGATCCACCGGGTCGAACGAAATCAGCCTGCACCCTATCCGACATTGTGCAAAGGGTGCTTTTCCGCAGGTGAAAAGACGGGCCATTTGTTCGAAGACCCCGTCAGCCTGAATGCGGAACGGCTGATCCCGCAATTGCAGAAGGCCGACGTTACCGCGCTGAAAATCGAAGGGCGCCAGCGCTCGAAATCCTACGTTGCGCAGGTGGTTCGGAACTTCCGTGCCGCTGTCGACGCGCTTGAGGCCGGACGCCCTCTGCCCGAGGGGATGCTGGCCCGTTTGTCCGAAGGGCAGGCCATGACAACCGGCGCCTACAAAAAGACCTGGAGATAGCGCGATGGAACTGACCGTTGGCCCCAACCAGTTTTTCTGGCCCGTCGAGAACTGGATGTCTTTTTATGAGGATCTGGCCCATGCCCCCGTCGACCGCATCGTGCTGGGTGAGCTGGTTTGCTCCAAGCGCCTGCCGTTCTATCAGGACCGGATCCCCGACGCGATTGCCCGGCTGGTTGAGGCTGGCAAACAGGTTGCGCTGACCAGTCTTGCACTGGTGACGCTCAGGCGTGAACGCAAGCTGACCGCCGATCTGGCGGATCTGGGGGTCACGGTCGAGATCAACGATCTGACCGCGCTGGCGCATTTGCCCGAAAACACCGATTTCGATGTCGGACCGCTGATCAATGTCTATAACGAAGGCACATTGGCATGGCTGGCGTCACGCGGGGCGCGTCGCATATGCCTGCCGCCGGAACTGCCAATCGCCTCGGTCAGGGTTCTGGCACAAGCCGCCGCCAGTTTGGGTGTCGCGGTCGAGGTTTGGGGCCACGGTCGCCTGCCGCTGGCCATCTCCGGCCGGTGTTACCACGCGCGCCTGCATGGGCGCAGCAAGGATAATTGCCAGTTTGCCTGCGAAAACGATCCCGACGGGCTGGAAGTGCTGACCGGCGATGGACAGCCGTTCATGGCCATGAACGGTGTGCAGACCCTGTCAGACAGCTATGCCTGCACGGATCACCAGATCGAGTTGCTGCAAAGCGCGGGCGTCTCGGCCCTGCGCCTGTCGCCGCAATCTCAGGGGTTCCCAAGGCTGTGTGCCCTCTACCGACAGCGGCTGGATGGTCAGCTTGGCAGGGGCGATCTGGAACATGCGCTGCGCGCCGCCGATCCCGGTATAAGGCTAAGCGATGGGTTCCTGACCGGCGCATCCGGTGCTGAATGGTCGGGTTCGGCACGCGTGTCCACCGAAGCTGCACGCTGATCATTCTGGAAAAGTCCGGCATCCGTGGGCGAATGTTTGAGGCGACCTGAGCGGGCGACCCGGAAAATCCAAGGATCGACCCGCGCATTCAGGTGGGAACTGGCAGACGTTGCCGCACCAGTTCGCCCACAGGTTTGCCCTCAATGGCAGCAGCGCGTCGTTGAAATCATAATCGTCCGCGTGCAGGGGGCCCTCATCTATCATCGTCCGCGCCCAGCAGCATCGTCGTATGGTCGTTATGGCCGCAGGCAGGCATCCTTCTTCCTTGTGCCATTGCTACAGGGTTTTGCAATCCCGCTCAAAGATAGGTTCCGATTGATGCACGTTGCCCCCGGATGAGAGCCCTGAACAATTTCGATCCCGCGAGGGGAACACCAGCCCACGCATCACAAGACGGCAGGTCTGTAAACCATTCTGCGCCTACATCCCGTTGCGGGGGATGACAAAAGACTGTTCTTCCTCAAAGATCAGGTCGTCACCCGACCACGCCTTTAGGCGAGCGGTCAGGTGAAATTCGGTCGCAGTCGCCCTTTGTTCGGAACAGGTCCAGATCTTGGCGGACCACCCCTCGCGGTCGAAACCGGCGGTTTGCTCCATTGTGGCCACTGCCGACAACGGATCATCCGGCTGGATGGTATAGCGTCGATCCGACATATCGCTCAGCACCGTGCCGATATCGTCGAGGCGAATATCGCCCACCGGCCCAAAGACACCCCCGTCAAGGAAATACCTGTGTGTCACCTCGCCATTGGTCAGATCGGTGTGGACCGAACGCTCCATCGAACCGGAGCGAACGTTCGTCTTCCGCGGGGCGACGTCGGGACCCCGAGGTTCTGGCAGAGGGCGTGGGGCTGGCGTGTCATCTCGCTGGCTGCGCACGGGCAGGATCAGCCGCGATGTGCCGGGCCGGATCGTCAGCGTAACCGGCTCGGGCGCTGGCCACAGGACCGGCCAATAGGCGGACGCGATTTGCAGAACGATGCGATGACCCGCCAACACCCGATAACCGGTTCCATAAAGCGGGACAGTCACGTGCATGTCTTCGCCGGGTGTGATCGGTGTCGGTTCAGTGTCGCTGATCCGGTGGGTCAGATTGCAGAACCCGCGTGCAATCAATGTCTGCGCGCCATCCGGGGCCTCATCCACCAGCAAGGCCGCAACAAAACCCTGCGCCCGATCGGCAGAAACTGTCAGGTCTACCGAGGGCTGGCCCAGAATATCGATCGGCTCTCCAAGTGGCTCTGCTTTGAATTGCAGCGCCCCTGCGGCTTCGATCCGGCAATCTGCCGCCATATCTCCGGGTATTGCAAAGGAACACATGTCGCCCGCTGCGGCCCCGAAATTCTGCGGCGAACAAACCGACATCTCCCCGCCCGACCCGGCGGAGGCGTCCAGCGTTCCGTCATTCAGCCACAAGGGCTGGTCCTTGACATGTGGCGATGGCCAGCTTGGCTCCTCGATCCACCGCCCGTCGCGGTGCACATGTGTACCGGACGGGGCGGCACTGTCCTGCAGGAAAAACCGCAAGGGCGGCTCGTCCATCAGGCCCGTGTCGATCCCCTTCAGCCAATGGTCCCAGAACCGGATCACCTCGCCGACGAAATCGACCCGGGGCCCCGGCACCCCTTCTTGCGGGTACAGATGCGCCCAGGGGCCCATCAGGATCTTGACCGGCCCGCTCAGGTGTTCCGCGATGCGGAAAGGAGTGTCGCGATACAGGTCCATCCATCCGCCAAAGAAATACACCGGCACATCGACATCCGCGTAGTTTTCGCAGATCGAGCCGCGCCGCCACATGTCGTCATGGGTCTGATGTTCCAGCCACATGGCGGGCCAGAATTCGACCCCCTCCAACCGTGCGCGCCACATGTCGATCCAGCGATCCGCGCCCACGATCTCGGGGTCGGGCGGCATGGCATTGTACAGCTGCATGATCGAGCCCCACCAGAAATTGTCATTGGCCAGACAGCCGCCGTAAAAGTGAATATCCTCGCGCCAGCGGTCATCCGTTCCCATCACCGGCGCAATCGCCTTCAGCGCTGGTGGGCGGGTCGCGGCCACCTGAAAGGCGTTATACGCCCCCCAGCTTTTTCCGAACATTCCGACATTTCCGTCGCACCAGTCCTGAGCTGCAATCCACTGGATGATGTCGTGCCCATCCTGAATCTCCTGATGCGAATACTCATCCTCGGGGATCCCGTCGCTGTCACCATAACCGCGGATATCCACCCGGATCGACGCATAGCCTGCTGCGGCGAAATGCGGATGCATGCTTTCATCCCGCATCCGGGTGCGATCCCGGCGGCGATAGGGAATGTATTCCAGAACACAGGGAACAGGCGTCGTTCGGGCCGAGCGGGGCAGCCAAAGCCGTGCCGCAAGCCTTGCGCCGTCCGGCATGGGGATCCAAACGGTTTCGATGACCTCTGTGTTGCTCATGTCCGGTCCTTTGACTGACTGTCAGGTGAAAGGCTGCTTGTGGTGTGCTTCAATGATCTCACCACCGAAGCCCCAAGCGCAGCGCATCATAAATGGCGGCATGCGTGTTGCGTGATGAAACGGCATCGCCGATCCGGTACAGATCAAACCCCGCCTCTGGGACGGATTGCGGAAACACGGGGCCGGACCCGCCGACCAGTGCTTCATAATCCACGGCGCCCAGGTTGCGCGACAGCGGTTTCAGATCGAAGTACAGATCATCCAGTGGTAAAACACCCTGATTGACAACCACCTGATCATACAGGCGCTTTTCTGTCAGGTCCGAGTAATCCGTTCCAATGGCTGCCTCCAGCTGGTTGCCTGATCGCACCAGTGATTTCAGCGTCCGGGCGACTGTGAACACGGCCCCGGTCTTTTGCAGGGCCCGCATGTAGGGCACCAGGTTCATCCCCATGATTTCGGGGGCAAAACTGCGGTCGCGGGTCATGATTTCTACCCGCCCCCCTGCCTGCGCGATAGCCTCAGCCGCCATCAGGGCCGGGTGATCCCCCGCATCGTCATAGATAAGGACATTGTCGCCGGGGCGCACATCGCCGGTCAGGATATCCCAGGCAGTAATCGCCAGATCGTTACCCGTTTCCAGAACCGTCACCTCGGGCAACCCGCCGGTTGCGATCACCACCATGTCCGGCGCAAGCGCGGTTACAGCATCGGCGTCCGCAAAGGTGTTGAACCGAAATGTCACGTCGCGCGCCGCGCATTGGGCCATGCGCCAGTCGATGATCCCGATCATCTCGGCCCGACGTCGGGATTGCGCGGTCAGCCGCACCTGACCGCCGGGCTCAGGCGCGGCCTCAAGAACCGTGACGTCATGCCCGCGCTCGGCCGCAACCCGCGCCGCCTCAAGCCCGCCGGGGCCTGCGCCCACAATCACCGCGCGGCGGCGCGTTTCAGCGGCGGGGATCACATGCGGCATCGACAATTCGCGCCCGGTGGCCGGGTTGTGGATGCACAGCGCCTCACCCGCCTGATAAATGCGGTCAAGGCAGTAGGTGGCGCCAACGCAAGGCCGGATATCCTCTTCCCGTCCGGCCCGGATTTTGGCAACGATCATCGGGTCGGCCATATGCGCGCGCGTCATGCCGACCATGTCCAGCAGGCCCGAGGCCACCGCATGCCGCGCCGTTGCCACATCGGGAATGCGCGCGGCGTGAAAGGTCGGCATCCCTACCTCGGCCCGCACCCGCCCGGCAAAATCCAGATGGGGTGCGCTTTTCATTCCCTGAACCGGGATCACATCCGTCATGGCCGGGTCGGTATGAATACGCCCGCGAATGATGTTCAGGAAATCGACCTGACCACTGTCGCGCAGCCTTCGGGCAATCTCCAACCCTTCCGCTTCGGTGATGCCGCCCTTTTCCACCTCATCGGCGGTATAACGGACCCCTATGATGAAATCGCGCCCGACGCGGTCGCGGATTGCATCCAGAACCATGAAGCCAAAGCGCAACCGGTTGTCCAGATTGCCCCCAAAAGGCGCATCCATCCGATTGGTCATCGGCGACCAGAACTGATCGATCAGATGGCCGTAGGCCTGCAATTCAATTCCATCCAGCCCGGCGGCCTGCATCCGTTCGGCAGCATCGGCGTAATCGGATACGATCCGCGCAATGTCGAAATCTTCCATCTTCTTGGCAAAGGCCCGGTGTGCCGGTTCCCGGTCGTGCGACGGCGACAGGGACGGCAGCCAGTCACCCTTGTTCCAGCCCGTGCGCCGCCCCAGATGGGTCAGCTGGATCATCACCGCACAGCCATGGGCATGGCAGGCATCCGTCAGCTCCGCCATCCAGCGGACCACCTCGTCCTTGTACGCCAGGATATTGTTGAACGCAGGCGGGCTGTCGCGGCTGACAACGGCCGACCCCGCCGTCATGGTCATCGCAACCCCCGCTTTGGCCCGTACCTCGTGATAGGCACGATAGCGTTCCGTCGGCATCCCATCTTCGGGATAGGCGGGTTCGTGACTGGTCGTCATGATCCGGTTCTTCAGCGTCAGGTGCTTTAGCTGATAAGGTTGCAGCAAGGCATCGCGGCTCATGATAGCGCCTCGTGATCGGTTTGAGTGCGCAAGGCGGCAACAGGGTCGGATGACATGCGGCTCTCCGGTTGACTGGGGGCAAGAGGTGAGGGTCTTTGCCGATTGAAATCAAACTGGAATTGCCAAGTCAAATTTGTTTTCAATCGGACGTTTTCGACCCGATTTCCTCATGCCTTTCGCCGTAGTGGACAGGACAAGCGGGGCCGCGCGCCCCCGGCTGGCGCATGTCATCGGTTATTAAACGGAGTGCCCTCGCGCAAACAGGCGTCCGGGCCGGGCTCAGGGTGCCTCGGAATGGACGCTCAGCAGGGTTTCCAGAAACAGCTTGGCCGCGCGCGTCGGATCCGGCTGTTTCCGTGTCACCGCCGCAAAGCGCGTTCTGTATTTGATGTCCTGCGGCATCACCTGCCTCATAAGCCCCTTATCAACAAATTCCTGCGCCAGATGGTCCGGAAGAAAGCCCAGATAGCTGCCTGACAGAATAAGTGTTGCAAGGGCCTGCTCGTTCTGCACTTTGGCGGCGCGCCGAAACCCCAGTTGCTGGCCATAGATCAGGTTGGGCGAATTCACGTTCAGACCCGCATAGTTGTACGCCTGAATGTCCCGCAAACTCAGCGTGTCAGCGGACTGGCTGAACAACGGATTGTCCTGCCCGCAATACAGAAACATGTTTTCCCCATAAAGCGGCGCATAATGCAGGCTTGCCGAGGGGCGGTGCAGGGCGATGATCCCGACATCCAGCTGCCCGCTGATAACCATGGTCTCAATGACGTTGGGCGGTTCGATTGACAACTCGATCTGGATGGCAGGGGCGGCTTCGTTGAACCTGTGAATGGCGCGGGCAAGGCGCGCTTCGGGGTTCGTGGTACACTGATCGAACAGCGCCACGCGGATACTTCCTGCCAGTTGCTGCTTGATCTCGTTGACTTCGGTTCTGAACTGAGAAACCGAAATCAGCAGGTCTTCTGTCGCGGCCAGCACTTTCTCGCCGTCTTCAGTCAGGGAAAAACCCGCCGGGCCACGGTTGCACAGCTTCAAATCCAGCCGAAGCTCCAGATCCGATATGTGTTTCGAGATTGTTGATTTCCCGATGTTGAGCTCATTTTCCGCCGCTGAAAACCCGCCGCTTTCCGCAACGGTTTTGAAAACCCGAAGAAGGCGGATGTCCGTATCCCCGATGCGGGTGGCCAGTGGGTTCTGCCTCATATTAAAAGTTCGACATTTGTGAAACCTTTCGCGCAAATATTAACAACGACGAAACCATGTTGGCAAGATAGCCTCTTGTGGCCGAGGCAGAATCGGACTGGCCACCTTCTCCCCAGGCCATCGCGCACCTCGAAACACGACAAATGGGAGGACATCCATGTCATTTATCAAAAAGCTTGGCACCATCAGCGCCGCCGTTTCCGTTGCTGCACTGATGGTTGCGGGCACGGCTGATGCGAAGAACTTCAAGATCGCAGTGGGCGATAGCGCAGGAAGCGCACAGGAAGCTCTGGGCATCGCCTTCGTCAAGGCGCTGGAAGAGAAGTCGGGCGGTGCACATACCGCAACGCTGTTTCTGAACGGTCAGCTGGGGTCCGAACAGGACACCGTGAACGAGGCGGCGATCGGCACGCTGGATATGTCTCTGCTGGCGATCAACAACATCACGCCGTTCTCGCCTTCGGTCGGTGTTTTCACGCTGCCTTACGTGATCCTCAGCCTTGAAGATGCCGAAAAGCTGACCCAGGGCCCAATCGGTCAGGAACTGGTCGAAAACACCATCCGTGATGCCGGCGTGCGCATCATCGGCTGGACCTATACCGGTTTCCGCCGCCTGACCAACTCGAAAAAACCGGTCAAATCGGTTGCTGACCTTCAGGATCTGGTCATCCGCGTTCCCAAGAACGAGATCATGATCGAAACCTACAAGGCATGGGGTATCAACCCGACGCCGATGGCCTGGTCGGAAACCTTCACCGGTCTGCAAACCAAGGTGGTCGACGGGCAGGACAACCCTTACCTGACCATCAACGCGATGAAGTTCTACGAGGTTCAGGACCACGTCACCAACCTGCGTTACATCTTCTCGATTGAACCGCTGATCGTTTCAGAAGCTGTCTTCCAGGACCTGTCCGCAGAAGATCAGGCAATTCTCCTTGAAGCAGGACAGGAAGCCACCCTGGCATCCGCTCAGTTCCTGCGGGATTCCGAGGCCGCCATCAAGGAAGAGCTGACCGCCAAAGGCATGGAGATCATCGATCCCGAAAACGACGAAGCCGAGTTCATCGAACTGGCGACAAGCGCCGTATGGCCCCAGTTCTACGACTCCATCGGTGGCGTCGAAAAATTGAACACCGTTCTTGAAGCCATCGGCCGCGAGCCGGTGCAGCCATAATCGCCGCAGAGCGATACCGGGAAGAGCGCCACGGCGCTCTTCTCATCTCAGGGAGGAGTGAAACCACATGTTCTGGAAATTTCTGGACAACATAGAAAGTGTCATCTGCCGGATACTCTTATCCGGCTTTGTCTGCCTTTTGTTCGTGCAGATCATCGCGCGCGAAGTCTTCGGCTTCTCGGTCAGCTGGATCGAAGAACTCTCGGTCTACATGTTCGTATGGTTCGTCTATTTCGGTGCAAGTTACGCCGCCCTGAAAGGGGCGCATAACCGCGTGACGTTCCAGTTCAAATTCCTGCCTGACGGGTCGATCAAATATGTCGAAGCCTTTGCCGACCTCTTCTGGCTCTTCTTCAATGTCTACTTCCTCTATCTGGCGACAGACTTTGTTTTCAACAAGATGAACAAGTTCTGGAAATCCCAGACACTGGGCATCGAGATGAAGTATATCTACATGGTGCTGCCCATCGCATTTGCGCTGATGACCTTCCGCATCATTCAGGTGAATTACCGCCGCCTTGTCAAAGGCGAGGACATTCACGATCCCGACCAGATCGATCTGGACGAGATCAAGGCCGCTGCCGAAGCGGCCAAAGACCACTGAGACCGGGAGGGGTAACCATGGAATCCGAAATCGTCACGGTCCTGTTTGGATCATTTCTGTTCTTGCTGCTCATTGGCGCGCCGATCACGGTGGCGCTGGGTGTCGCGTCGCTGATCTCGTTTCTCTATCTGGGCGACAATCCGATCAAATTCGTGCAGATCGCCTTTACATCCGTGGGCTCGTTCCCGCTGATGGCGCTGCCAGCCTTTATCCTTGCCGGGGCCCTGATGGAGGCCGCCGGTATCTCAAAACGCCTGATCAATGTTGCCGAAAGTCTGGCCGGTCCCTTCACCGGTGGTATTTCGGCGGCAACGGTCATGGCCTGTCTGTTCTTTGGTGCCATCTCGGGCTCGGGCCCGGCAACAACCGCGGCTGTTGGGATGCTGATGATCCCGGCAATGATCGACCGCGGCTATGAGCGCGGCTATGCCTCGGCGATCACTGCGTCCTCTGGCGGCCTCGGGATTATTATTCCTCCCTCCATCCCGATGGTGATCTTCGGCATTGCCGCGCTCGGTATGGCCCCGCCGCCCGAAGCGGTCGAGAAATTCGGCACCTTCCAGTCGGTTTCGATTTCGAAACTGTTCATTGCCGGGTTCGTACCCGCCTTCCTGATCGCCACAAGCCTGCTGATCCTGAACTATTTCATGTCGAAAAAGCGTGGCTACAAAGGTGTCGCCGAGGGCTGGTCGATCCGCAATGTCGGGTGCGAGATGTATCGCGGGTTCTGGTCGCTGATGGCTCCGCTGGTGATCCTGGGCGGTATCTATACCGGCTTTTTCACCCCGACCGAGGCTGCAATCGTCGCGATCTTCTACACCCTGTTCGTGGGTGTTGTCATCTATCGCGAACTGACCTGGCAGTCGCTGTTCCAGTCGCTTGAAGCCACCACATGGCTAACCGGCCGCGTTCTGCTGATCCTGTTCACAGCAACGGTGTTTGGTCGTCTGCTGGTAGAAAACCAGATCCCGGCAATCATCGCAGAAGGGATGCTCAGCTTTACCGAAAACCTCTATGTGATCTGGGCGCTGATCATCTTCTTCCTGCTGTTCGTCGGCATGTTCATGGAAACACTGGCCACCATCCTGATCCTTGTTCCGGTGATGCTGCCGGTGGCCTATTCGGTGGGTATTGACCCGATCCATTTTGGCGTGGTGATGGTCTGTACGCTGGGCATCGGGTTCCAGACCCCGCCGCTGGGTGAGAACCTGTTCATCGCATCCGGTATCTCGAACATCTCGATCGAACAGATCTCGCTGCGCGCGCTGCCCTTTGCGGCCGCCAACACGATCGCGATCTTCATCATCGCCTTCTTCCCTGAACTGTCGCTGTGGCTTCCACGGCTGTTTGGCTACTGATCTGAAAGGATGACGACATGAAACAGATGGTCACCAACATCCTGTTTGCCACCGACCTGTCCGAAAACTCGGGTCACGCCATGCGCCATGCCGCCAGCATCGCGCAGGCCACCGGGGCGGAAATTCACGTGCTGCATGTGAACGAACCCCTGTCGGAAGACGCCAAGATCACGATGGAAATATTCATCATGAACGAAGAGACCCGCAAGACCGCGATTGAGCGTCGTCACGAGATGGTGCGCAGGGTTCTGGCCGAACGGCAAGCCAAGTTCTGGGCGCAGTTCGACGGCGACGACGGGAAAATTCGCGATCAGGTCACCTCGGTCGAGGTGACTGACGGCCATCCCGCAGAAGTAATCCTGCGCCGCTCGGTCGAACTGGGTTGCGACCTGATCGTATTGGGCGCGCATGATCACGGCTTTTCGCACACCTTCCTGGGAACGGTCGCAAAACGCGTTTTGCGGCGCTCCAGGATCCCGACACTGATCGTTCCGAACCCGGACGAAATGTAACAACCCCACTGACAAGGAAGTACAAAATGAACAAAACCCTGACCGCGCAGGACCTGGCGGATACGTTTGACGCGTTTAACCGCCACGACATCGACGGCGTGATGACCCACTTCGCCGACGACTGCGTGTTCTACACCGTGGCCGGTGACGAAAAATACGGCAACAAGGTTGAAGGTGCCGAAGCCATCGCCGCTGCGTTTTCGGGCGTCTGGGCAGGCATGAAAGACGCCCATTGGGATCATCACAGCCATTTTGTCCACGGTGATCGTGCGGTGTCCGAGTGGACCTTCTCGGGAACCGATGCAAACGGTATGCGGATCGAAGCTGAAGGTGCGGATCTGTTCACCGTTCGTGACGGTAAAATCGTTGTAAAACAGGCGCTTCGCAAAACGCGCCCAATGTTCAAAGCCTGATCCGCCGCCCTGCGCGCAGCCTCGGAGAAAAACAAGAATGGTGGATAACAGCATCCCGCGTCACTGGCCCAAGGCCAGCTATGACCCGAAATATGACCCGATCATTGATGCGGGTCCGGGTCACAATCGCGACCACGCGCCCACATATTGGATTGGAACGGCCGGAACACCTCCGGCCGATGATGGACCTGTGTCCAGCGATATGGATGCAGATGTGGTGGTGATCGGATCGGGGTATACCGGCCTGTCCACCGCCATCCATCTTGCCAAGGAACATGGCATTCAAGCCGTTGTTTTAGAAGCAAATACCGTCTCCTGGGGCTGCTCCACCCGCAACGGCGGGCAGGCCCAGATCTCATCCGGGCGGCTCAAGCGGTCGCAATGGATCGAACGGTGGGGAACGGACGTGGCCAAGCGCATGCATGCCGAGGTCACAGAAGCGTTTCAGCTGTTCAACGATCTGATTGCGACCGACGATATCGATTGCGACCCCCAGCCGGGTGGCCACTACTACATCGCGCATCGCGACAAGGTCATGCCGTCCCTCAAGAAAGAGAGCAAGCTGCTCAACGATGTGTTCGGCTATGGCTCGCGCATCCTCTCTCGGGAAGAGCTGCATGAAAAGCACGTGCGCGATATGGAGGCCGCAGGTGCCATGTGGGAACCTGACGGGACCTGTATCCATGCGGGTAAACTGGCGTTCGGATATGTCAACATGGCACGCCGTCTGGGGGTGAAAATTCACACCGGCAGCCCAGTCATGGGATGGCAGACGAAGAACGGCGTGCATCATTTGCGCACACCGGGCGGCATAGTCCGCGCCAAAACGGTGGCCCTGGCAACCGCGGGCTATACCCCACCGGGTTTGAACACGCGCACAAAGCACCGACTGATGCCCATCCTGTCCAACTCGATGGTGACACGGCCGCTGACCCAGGCCGAACTGGATGAGTGTGGCATTCAGACCAAATCACCCCTGACGGACACCCGCACCTTGCGCCATTACTATCGTTTGTTGCCCGACAACCGGATGCAGATCGGCAGCCGCAGCGCGGTAACGGGGCGGGACGCCGAGAACGAAAGACATCTGGAGCTTCTGAAAAAGGGTCTCGCCCGAAAGTTCCCGGCGCTGACGGATATCAACCTCGACTTTTCGTGGTGGGGCTGGGTCGATGTCAGCCACGATATGATGCCGCGTATCTTCCAGCCGGACCCGGAACAGCGCGTGTTCTACGCGATGGGATATGGTGGCAACGGCGTGATGTACTCGGCTCAGGCCGGGCGTCGTATGGCACAGCTGATTGCGGGCAAGAAAGACAAGGCCTTTGCCCTGCCGATCTTCACGTCCCCGCTGCCCAGCCATGGCATCCTGACACCCTTCCGCCGCCTGGGTCAGCGTATAGCCTACGTCGGCTATTACCTCCGAGACGAAATACTGTAATTTACCAACGCTTTGGCGTTCCGAAGATAAGGAAACACCCCTATGAAGATGACGACGGAAGAGGCCTTTGTTAAGGTTTTGCAGATGCATGGTATTGAGCATGCGTTTGGGATCATTGGCTCTGCGATGATGCCGATTTCGGATCT
>NZ_JBXWSG010000097.1:0-13683 GCF_059613305.1 Ruegeria sp. BHSB056
GATTGCGCTGTTGGTTTGGGCCATGCAGACCGGCCGCAGCGCGTTAGGGCCCGTAGGCCTGTTCCTGGGGGCATGGATCACAATCGGTGCAGCCATTGATTTGTGGAGCCGGACAGGCCGCAATGGCAGCTTCAAACGTCTGATCCGACTTCCAGGCGCCGATTGGGGTAAGGCAGTTGCCCATACAGGCCTTGGGGTGACGATCTTTGCGATTGCCGGTCTGACCGCGTGGGAGGCGGAAGATATCCGTGTGGCGCAGCTGAACCAGCCCTTCGAAGTAGGTCAGTTCACACTGACGTTGCAGGACGTGCGACGGGTTCAGGGGCCGAACTATTTTTCAACCACGGCTGATGTTCTGGTCGAAAAGGGCGGTCGCGCCATTGGAACGCTGCATCCCGAGAAACGGGATTATCCCGTTGCACGCATGCCGACGACCGAGGCCGCGATTGACTATCGTTTTCTTGGTGACCTTTACGTCGTCATCGGAGATCAGCAGGCAGATGGCGGCTGGGTCATGCGAACCTATATCAAGCCTCTGGCGAACTGGATCTGGGGTGGTTGTATCCTGATGGCGCTCGGTGGTGTCCTCAGCCTGAGCGACAGGCGGTTCCGCGTCGCCGCTGGTGCGCGAAAAACACCAGCTGGCGGAGTACCTGCGGAATGAGACGCCTTGTACTGATCCTGCTGCTGCTGGCAGCGCCGGTGTTTGCGGTACAACCTGACGAAGTTCTGGACGACCCTGTTCTGGAGCAGCGGGCGCGCGACCTGAGTGTTGGATTGCGCTGTCTGGTATGTCGCAATGAAAGCATTGACGAAAGCAACGCTGAACTGGCACGCGATCTGCGCTTGCTTTTGCGTGAACGCCTGGTTGCGGGTGACAGCGACGAAGAGGCCGTCGCGTTTATCGTTGACCGCTACGGCGAATATGTCTTGCTCAAGCCCACCACCAGTGGCTCGAATCTGCTGTTGTGGCTTGCCGGGCCGATCATGTTGCTGATCGCTGCTGCAGTCGGGTTGAACTTTCTTCGCACGCGCGCCAGGGCGCAGGTTTCAGGTGAAACCGAAGCTCTAAGCGCAGAAGAACAGGAACGCCTTCGCCAAATTCTTGAAGACTGACGTTTGGTTCTGCTTTTCCCATCCTGCCCGGACAAGTAAATGTGCTGAAACACGTGGCGCGAGGGGAAAAGTCTTCATGAATTACGAAACGGTTCTATTGGACATATCGGACGGTCTGGCGGTTCTTACCCTGAACAGACCGGACAAGATGAACGCGCTGACCACTCGGATGCGGGCAGAGATTACCCACGCGATGAAAGACGCCGCGGTTAAAGCGCGCTGTATCGTTATCACCGGGGCGGGTCCGGCATTTTGTTCCGGGCAGGATCTGGGCGATGCATCATCGACCGGTAAGATCGATCTGGAACGATCATTGCGCGACGAATACGAGCCGATGCTGGAAACCATCCACAGCTGTCCGGTTCCGACGATCGCTGCTGTAAACGGACCTGCTGCGGGGGCAGGGGCCAACCTTGCGCTGTGTGCGGATGTGGTTATTGCAACGGAGAGTGCGTATTTCCTACAGGCCTTTGCGCGTATCGGTCTGCTGCCCGATGCCGGGGGCACCTGGTTCATGCCGCGCCAGATGGGCCTGGCCAAAGCGATGGGGGCCGCCTTGTTTGCTGACAAGATCAGCGCCCGACAGGCCGAAGAATGGGGCATGATCTGGGAAGCTGTGCCCGATGATGCGTTCGCCGCACATTGGCACAAAAGGGCAGAGTATCTAGCCAAAGGTCCAACTGCCGCCTATGGCGCGATCAAACGTGCCATTCGCGGGACGTATGAAAACACATTGCAGCAGCAGCTTGCAACCGAGGCGCATCTTCAAGGTGAATGTGGCCGGTCGCGAGATTTTGCTGAAGGCGTGGTGGCGTTCATGGAAAAACGCCCTCCGAAATTCGAAGGGCGTTGAGAAACGTCAGGCGCGGCGGCGGCGACGCGTACGGCGTTCGGGGCCCGCGTCGTCCTCGGTTCCGTCCGAAGCCGACGAAAACGGCCCCAGTGCCTCGGTGATCTGATCCAGTGTCGGACGCTCGCCGCGCGAAGTGGTATCCAGCGCTTCGCGCATTTTGCGCAGATGATCGGGCATTGTCCCGCAGCACCCGCCGATGATTGTTGCGCCCGAATCCCGTGCCATGGCAGCATAACGACCCATCAGTTCGGGTGTCCCGTCATAGTGGATGTGGCCATCCACGTATTTCGGAATGCCCGCATTGCCTTTTGAGATCAGCGGGCGCTCTGTGCCTTGCGCTGCAAAACCCAGAACCGTGCGCAGGATATCCGACGCGCCGGTACCACAATTGGCCCCAAAAGCGATCGGTGGGTTTGGCAAGGTTTCAACCAAAAGCGCAAGATCGGCCGAGGTGACACCCATCATCGTGCGCCCGGCCGTGTCAAAGCTCATCGTGCCGCACCAGGGCATGTCGGCCAGTGCAAAGGCCTCGGCTGCTGCGCGGAATTCCTCTGGTGCGCTGATGGTTTCTACCCAAAGCACGTCAACTCCGCCCGCTTTCAAAGCCTCGGCCTGTTCATGGAACATTTCAACCGCTTCGGAATGCGACAGGCTGCCGACCGGCTCCATAATCTCGCCGGTGGGTCCAACAGATCCGGACACAACTACAGGGCGCCCGGCTTTGTCCGCGATTTCACGTCCAAGTTCTGCGCCGATACGGTTCAGCTCGCCCACGCGGTTCTGCGCATCATGCAGTTTCAGACGCGCGGCAGTACCCCCAAACGTATTGGTCAGAAACAGGTCGCTGCCCGCATCGACCGACCCCTGATACAGCGCCCTGATCTTGTCCGGAGCATCCACATTCCACAGCTCAGGCGCGTCACCTGACTGCAGGCCCATATTAAATAAATTGGTCCCGGTTGCACCGTCCGCAAGGATGGCGTCTTTGGTGTCCAGAAGTTTGCTCAGCGCGTTTGTCATAGGGTTATTCCAGAAAAAGCGTAAAAACGCTGCAAAAAAAACAGAGACGCCCCGTGTCTCATGACCAGGGCGTCAAATCAATTTCATAAAACTCATGAAGATCATGAATTTTGCATTTCAGGCAATCAGTGCTCGCTTTCCACCATCACCTGTTCTTTGGCCTCAACCAGAAGCTCGGCCATTTTCGAACGGATCGTGGCTTCATCCGCAAGATCACCCAGGTAGGCCTTGACTGCCTCGACAACGTCGTCCTCACCGACATGCTGCAGGTCGGTATGAACCAGTTCCTGGCCGTATTTCCGTGCCTGTTCAACAGTTTCGCCCTTCAGCGCGGACGCCCAGACAGCCATAAAGCGGTTGCGACGCATCCGTGCGATGAACTGCATCTTTTCGTCATGGGCGAATTTGCTTTCAAACGCGGCTTCACGTTCGTCGAATGTGGTCATTGGTTGGGGACCCCTTGGATTACCGTTTCTCACTGATGATATGACAATAGGACACTCTGGGTGCAAGGTATTTGCGCTGCGTCAAAGGCCCTCGGGGCAGCGAACTTGCGGGAACGCAGGGCTTGCACTATGAGGACGCCAACGTGAAGGGACTCATTCCCTTTCGCCAGTCTGGAAAGGTCGCTTATGGCGCGTCGCAAGAAAATCTACGAAGGCAAGGCCAAAATTCTGTATGAAGGCCCTGAGCCGGGCACCATCGTACAGTATTTCAAGGATGATGCCACCGCGTTCAACGCCGAGAAGAAGGACGTGATTGACGGCAAAGGCGTGCTGAACAACCGTTTGTCCGAGTTCTTTATGACCGGGCTGACCCAGATTGGCATTCCGAACCACTTCATCCGGCGCCTGAATATGCGCGAACAGCTGGTGCGCAATTGCGAGATCATTCCGCTGGAAGTGATCGTGCGCAATTACGCGGCCGGTTCGATGTCGAAACGTCTTGGCATTGCCGAAGGGACGCAATTGCCTCGTCCGATCGTTGAATACTGCTTCAAGGATGATGCTTTGGGCGATCCGCTTGTCACCGAGGAACACATCGCCGCGTTTGGCTGGGCCAGCCAGCAGGACATGGACGACATCCTCAGCCTAGCGCTGCGCGTGAACGATTTCCTGAGCGGCGTGATGCTGGCGGTGGGTATCCGTCTGGTTGACTTCAAGATCGAAATCGGGCGCGTGTTTGAAGGCGATTATCAGCGGCTGGTTGTTGCGGATGAAATCAGCCCGGACAGCTGCCGCCTGTGGGATATCAAGACCGGTCAGAAACTGGACAAGGATGTATTCCGCCGCGATCTGGGCAGCCTGACAGATGCCTATTCCGAGGTCGCCCGAAGACTGGGTGTGCTGCCTGCCAGCAATGTCACCAAGCCGACGCTGATCAACTAAAAACTCCTTCTTAGCAGCGCCGCCCCCTCAGGGCGGCGTTTTGCCTTTGCCAAGTTATTGGCAGAGCAGGGTGTTTGCGTGTGGCCGGGCCGTTTGATCAGATGACTATTCCGAAGTTTCCAGCCGCCGTGCCAGCACAACTACTCGGGTCCATCTGACGGCGCAGGATCGTCACCCGCCTGCGGCAAACTGCGTTTGAAACAGGGTTGTCGAAACCCATCAGGCGCGCTATCCCCCGCGCAACGAAATGGGCCTTGTATGCGGCCCACAGTTGGAGTTGCCAAAATGAAAGCACGGGTTCATGTGATGCTCAAGAACGGGGTGCTGGACCCGCAGGGCGAAGCAGTACGGCACGCATTGGGTGCAATGGGCTTTGATCAGGTCGAAGGCGTACGTCAGGGCAAAGTCATCGATCTTGAGCTTGCCGATGGCGCGACCGAGGCAGACGTGACCGAGATGTGCGAAAAGCTTTTGGCCAACACCGTCATCGAACGCTACGAGATCGAACTGGTCTGATTAATGCGGGCCGCGCGTCTGATCACCTATCGTCAACCGCTTGAGGTGTCGACGATCCCCGACCCGGTTCCCACCGAAGACGGTGTTGTGGTGCGGGTGCTGGCTTGCGGCGTGTGCCGGTCCGACTGGCACGCCTGGTCGGGCTCAGACCCCGACGTTGTCCTGCCCATGACACCCGGCCACGAGTTTTGCGGCGAGGTGGTCTCGGTCGGAACGCGCGTCACACGGTGGCGTGTCGGGGACCGGGTGATTGCGCCCTTCATCCTAGCCTGTGGGCATTGCCCGGACTGCGCGCAGGGTCATCAGACAATCTGTTCGAACCAGGTCGTACCCGGCTTTACCTGTGACGGGGCTTTTGCTGAATATGTTGCCGTGGCTCATGCCGATGCCAACCTGACATCCTTGCCCGACAGCATCGCGCCTGAAATCGCCGCCGCATTGGGGTGCCGCGTAACCACGGCCTGGCAGGCGCTTGTTGGCCGGGCGCAGGTGCAGGGTGGTGAGTGGATTGCTGTCTTTGGCGGCGGCGGTGTCGGAATATCAACGCTTCTTCTGGGCAAGGCGCTTGGCGCGCGTGTAATCGTTGTCGATATCACCGAAGACAAGCTGGCCTATGCCAAAACTCTGGGCGCCGATGCGGTGGTCAACGCTGCGACATGTGATGCCCCACAGGCGGTGAAAGACATCACCGGTGGCGGTGCCCATGTTGCGATCGAGGCGCTTGGTGTCGAAGCCACGACCGTTTCCGCCATGCGATCCCTGCGTAAAATGGGCCGCATGGTGCAAATCGGAATGCCCGCAGGGGACCATGCGCGGATGTCGCTGCCGATGGATGTGCTCTATTCTGGTCAGCTCTCCGTGTTTGGAACCCGTGGAATGCCAAGCTGGCGCTACCCGTCGCTGTTGTCCCTGATCACCGGTCAAGGGGTCGACCTGAGCCCGCTGGTGACCCGGAAAATAACCCTGAACCAGGTAAGCGCCGAGCTTGCCGCTTTTGACCATCCAACGCCTCCGGGTGTTGCGGTTGTCACAGATTTTGTCTCGTAGGAGGGCCCGCCATGCGTGCAGCCGTAATCGTATTCCCCGGATCCAACTGTGACCGAGATCTTGCCGTCGCCTTTGAGCAGGCCGGTTTTCAGGTCGATATGGTCTGGCACAAAGACGCGGCTTTGCCCGAAGGTATTGATATCGTGGGTGTGCCGGGCGGGTTCTCTTACGGAGACTACCTGCGGTGCGGCGCAATCGCAGCGCAATCGCCGATTTGCAAGGCCGTCGTCGAACACACGCAGCGCGGCGGTTATGCCGTCGGAATTTGCAACGGGTTTCAGGTTCTGACGGAAACCGGCATCCTGCCGGGCGCGCTGCTGCGCAATGCCGGGCTGAAATATATCTGCAAGACTGTCGGCCTGAAGGTCGAAACCAGCGACAGCGCGTTTACCAGCGGCTACAACGCAGGCGATGTGATCGGAATTCCGATTGCGCACCACGATGGCAACTATTTTGCGGATGACGCGACACTGGCCGCTTTGAAAGATCAGGACCGGATCGCGTTCACCTATGCCGAAAACCCGAACGGCTCGGTCGGGGATATCGCCGGGATCCTGTCGGAAAACCGCCGCGTGCTTGGAATGATGCCGCACCCCGAACGCGCAGCGGATCAGGGTCATGGCGGCACAGACGGGGTGGCGTTGTTCCGCGCATTGTCAGGTGTGTTTGAAGCGGCGTGACTTGAGGTCTCGCCCGCCGGGGCGTAACCTTTCGCCATGAACCCCGAAGTTCGATCTGGCTGGTCAAATATGCTGAAACCGTTTCGTGGTGCACCGCTGGGCTGGCGGTTGCGGCTGGCGGTTCTTGTTCTGCTGGTCGCGACAATTGCAACGGTATGGATCACGAACCGACTGTTGACCGACAGGTTCACCGAATCCACGCGCAACCGGGCGGAACTGCGGCTGACTCTGTATTCGGGCAACTTGCTGAGTGAGTTGCGCCGCAACTCGATTGTTCCGCAATTGCTTGCCCGCGACCCGACGTTGATTTCGGCATTGCAGTCAGGCGATTACACCCTGTCGACACAACGCCTTATCTCCTTTGTGGAAGAGATCGGCGCGGCCTCTCTGGTATTGCTGGACAGCGACGGGCGAACAGTTGCCGCAACTGACCGAAGCAGGTTGGGGGAAGGGCATCGAAACACGCCTTATTTTGTGGATGCGATCCGCTCGAACGCGACGATATTTTCCGTTATTCCCAAGGACGCAGGCGGATACAGCTTTGTGTATTCGCGCCGGTTGGAGAACGGGGCCGAGTTTCTGGGCGTAATCGTCGTCGAGGTTGACCTGCAAAAGTTCGAACGCGCTTGGGCCGGTATCTCGGATGCAGTGATGGTTACCGACAGCGCTGGCAACATCATTCTGTCTACGGAACCCCGGTGGCGCGGGCTGGATGAGAACACGGCGATGTTGCGCCAACCTCCACAAGGTGCGATCCAGCGCGCCATCCGCGCTACAACCGATTGGACCGCGCTGCCGCCTGATGCCTATCTTCAGGGTGAAGCGGTAATGCGGATCGAAACGCGCATTCCGTTCCGCGGCTGGCAGATGACGTCGTTCACGACCTATGCCTCGATCCGGGAAAAGGTGAACAGCGTTCTGGCGCTGGAAATCATGGGGTTTGCGATTCTTCTGGCGCTTGCGTTCTATGCGTTGAGCCGCCGTGCCACGTTGCGCATGACCCTGTTCCAGCGCGAGTCGGCAGAGCTTCGCGCATTGAACGCACGGCTACAGCGGGAAATCGCTGAACGTGAACGGGTTGAAAAGACGCTGGATTTGGCGGAACAGACGCTTGCGCAAAGCTCGAAACTGGCCGCCTTGGGCGAGATGTCGGCCGCGGTCAGTCACGAGTTGAACCAGCCACTGGCGGCAATGAAAACCTATCTGGCCGGGGCCCGCCTGTTGCTGCGCCGCAACCGCCCGGAAGAGGCCCTTGCCAGCTTTGGTCGCATCGATGGTCTGATCGAACGGATGGGCGCAATTACCCGGCAGCTGAAGTCTTATGCACGCAAGGGGGCAGATGCGTTTTCACCAGTAAATCTTGGTGAAGCGCTGGCCTCGTCCCTGTCGATGATGGAGCCGCAATTGCGTCAGCGACACGTGAAGATTACGCAGATCGTACCAGAGGAACCCGTGATCGTGATGGGGGACCGAATGCGCATCGAACAGGTCATGGTCAACCTCTTGCGAAACGCACTGGACGCCACCAAATCAGTGGCGGAGCCGGATGTGGAAATCATCCTGGCAGCGGGTGACACGGCCGTGCTGACCGTACGCGACAACGGGCACGGAATCGAGGATATCGAAAACTTGTTCGAGCCGTTCTACACGACCAAACAGCCCGGCGACGGTGTTGGTCTGGGGCTTGCCATCTCGTCAGGGATCGTGAACGACCATGGGGGACGGTTGACTGCGCGCAACGGCCAATATGGCGGTGCGGTGTTTGAAATGCAGTTGCCTGCACTGGGAAGCGACGGCCTTGAAGCCGCGGAATAACGAGGAATGACTATGGCACAAGCCATGAAAATTGCCATTGTTGACGATGAACAGGACATGCGCCAGTCGATCAGTCAGTGGCTCGCTTTGTCCGGATATGACACGGAAACCTTCGCCAGCGCGGAAGATGCGCTCAAGGTGTTGGGCCCGGATTATCCTGGGATTGTTATTTCGGACATCAAGATGCCCGGAATGGACGGCATTCAGCTTCTCAAAAAGCTGATGGGCGCTGACAGCACGTTGCCCGTGATCATGATCACCGGTCACGGCGATGTTCCGATGGCTGTCGAGGCGATGCGTGTTGGTGCATTCGACTTCCTTGAAAAACCCTTTAACCCCGACCGCATGTCCGAGCTGGCCAAAAGGGCCAGCAATGCGCGGCGTCTGACGCTGGACAACCGCGCGCTGCGCCGGGAATTGTCCGGCGGCACCCAGATCATGAACAAGCTGATCGGCGCCAGCCCGGTTATGGAACGCCTGCGCGAGGATATCCTCGATCTGGGCCAGGCGGATGGCCATGTGCTGATCGACGGAGAGACAGGGACCGGAAAAACGCTTGTTGCACACGCCCTGCACGCGGTTGGCAGCCGCGCTGGAAAGAAGTTCGTGCTGGTGTCCTGCGCGGCGCTCGAGGAAGACGCGCTGGCCAAACGTCTGTTTGGACCGATGATGCCGGAAGATGCCCAATTGCCCGCCATCGAAGAGGCGCGGGGCGGGACGCTGGTTCTGGAAGATGTCGAAGCGCTCAGCGATTCCCTGCAAGCCAAGCTGCTTAGCGTGATGAACGAGCAGGGCACACCGGCCGAGACACGCATCGTTGCGATCTCGAACCTGCAGGAGGCTGGAAAAACGTCGGAAGATGTCTTGCGGCCTGACCTGTTCTATCGATTGGCCGCCTTGCGCATCACCATGCCGCCCCTGCGTCAGAGGGGCGAGGATATTCTGACCCTGTTCACCCGTCTGGGCGAGCAGTTCGCGGAAGAATACGGCTGTGATGCGCCTCAGGTAAGCGCTCAGGAAGCGGCACAACTGTTGCAAGCGCCCTGGCCGGGGAACGTGCGCCAGTTGATCAACATTGCCGAACGCGCGGTGCTGCAATCGCGCCGTGGGTCCGGAACGATCGCCTCGCTGTTGATGTCGGATCACGAGGAGATGCAGCCGGTGATGACCACTGAAGGCAAGCCGCTGAAGGAATATGTCGAAGCCTTTGAGCGGATGCTGATCGACAACACGATGCGGCGGCACAAAGGCTCGATTGCGTCTGTGATGGATGAATTGTGCCTTCCGCGCCGGACATTGAATGAAAAGATGGCCAAGTACGGCCTCCAGCGGTCGGACTATCTGTAGACTTTGGGACGGGGGCTCTGCCCCCGTCGCCTGTGGCGACTCCCCCGGGATATTTTTGGCCAGATGAAGGCGATCCCGCACGCCGCGTTAGGGGCGGTGCAGTTTGCCCATTGTCTTTTCCACAGGACTGCTTTTATTGTATCCGGACGGGCCGGGCCGATTTTGTGTCTATAAGCCCCGAATCATTGAGTTTCGCTGCTTTGCTGATGGTGATGACGGATTGTTCGCCGCAATGCAGACCGATTGTGCCCCATTTGGGGCAATGTAGTACCTGAGTCCGACATGTCGGGCGAAAGGAATAATGGGCAGGCGGCGGCGCGAACCGTGCCTGTCGGAGAAGAACCGCGATGACGCGCGCGCAACGATTGAGTGACCGGGCAGGGGGCCACAGCGCCAGACCCTGCCGCGCGCCGTCCAATATCGCCCTGACAAGACACCTCCCCAAATGTGCCTGTCCACCTGGACGGGTCAGGACAACGCGTTTGGCGCGGTGCACCAAGGACACATGGCTAAGAAAATGCTTATCGATGCCACCCACGCGGAGGAAACCCGCGTCGTGGTGGTTGACGGAAATAAGGTCGAGGAGTTCGATTTTGAATCCGAAAACAAGCGCCAGCTTGCTGGCAACATCTATCTTGCAAAAGTAACACGGGTTGAGCCGTCGCTTCAGGCGGCCTTTGTGGATTATGGCGGGAACCGGCACGGCTTCCTGGCGTTTTCGGAAATTCACCCGGACTATTACCAGATCCCCATCGCCGACCGCGAGGCGCTGATGGAGGAAGAGCGCGCTTATGCCGAGGCCATGAAGGCGCGGGATGAGGCCGACGAAGGCAAGCCGAAAAAGCGGCGCTCGCGGTCCCGATCGAAGGCCGCGGATCTTAAATCGGACGATCTGGTCGAAACGATGGAAGTTTCGACCGAGCCGACGGGTATGGAAACCATCGACCTTGACGACAGAGACGATGCCGACATGGAGGTGCCCGAAGGGACATCGCCAATGGAAGTCGTCGCTGAAACACCTGTTGAGGAGCCTGAGGACAACGAAGCGCCGGAAGCTGTGTCAGATGACGCTGCTGGGGAAACGGCTTCGGAAGACGAGGCTGAGGCTGAAACGGTTGAGGCTTCGCAAGACGACGCAGCAGGGGATTCTGATGACCCGGCGGACGCTTCAAGCGCTGATGATGGCGATGACGCATCTGAATCGTCGGAGGATGACCAGAACGCAGAAGATGGCGACGCGGATGAAGAACACGCTGACGCTGCCGCGAAAGATGACACGATTGAAACCGTGGCCGAGGAAGATGACAGCGAGGACATCCGCCCTCCACGCAAGCCACGCCCGCGCCGGTACAAGATTCAGGAAGTGATCAAAGTGCGCCAGGTGTTGCTGGTGCAGGTCGTCAAGGAAGAACGCGGCAACAAAGGGGCAGCCCTGACGACATATCTGTCGCTGGCCGGTCGCTATTGTGTTTTGATGCCAAACACCGCGCGTGGCGGTGGGATCAGCCGCAAGATCACCAACGCGGTTGACCGCAAGAAACTGAAAGAAATCGCCGCGGATATTGATGTCCCGACAGGGGCAGGTTTGATTATCCGGACTGCGGGCGCCAAGCGGACCAAGTCGGAAATCAAGCGCGACTATGAATACCTGCAACGCCTGTGGGAACAGATCCGGGCATTGACCCTGGAATCCATCGCACCTGCGAAGATCTATGAAGAAGGCGATCTGATCAAACGGTCGATCCGGGACCTATATAACCGCGATATCGACGAGGTTCTGGTCGAGGGCGAAGGCGGATACCGCATCGCCAAGGACTTCATGAAGATGATCATGCCGTCGCACGCCAAGAATGTGAAACGGTACGAGGACGCACTACCGCTGTTTGCACGCTATCAGGTGGAAAGCTATCTGGCGGGGATGTTCAATCCGACCGTTCAGCTGAAATCTGGCGGGTATATCGTGATCGGCGTGACCGAAGCGCTGGTGGCGATCGACGTGAACTCGGGCCGGGCCACGAAAGAAGGCTCGATCGAAGAAACGGCGCTGAAAACCAACCTGGAGGCCGCGGAAGAAGTGGCGCGCCAGTTGCGTCTGCGTGACCTTGCCGGTCTGATTGTCATCGATTTCATCGATATGGACGAGCGCAAGAACAATGCGTCCGTTGAAAAGCGTCTGAAAGACAAGCTGAAAACCGACCGCGCCCGCATTCAGGTTGGCCGGATTTCGGGTTTTGGCCTGCTCGAGATGAGCCGTCAGAGGCTGCGCCCCGGTATGATCGAGGCGACCACACAGCCATGCCCGGCATGCCATGGCACCGGCCTGATCCGTTCGGACGACAACATGGCGCTGTCGATCCTGCGTCAGATCGAAGAGGAAGGCACCCGCCGCCGCTCGCGCGAGGTTCTGGTGCGCTGCCCGGTCAGTATCGCGAACTTCCTGATGAACCAGAAGCGCGAACACATTGCCCAGATCGAATCGCGCTATGGCCTGTCTGTACGGATCGAAGGCGATGTGCATCTGGTCAGCCCGGATTTCTCGATGGAGAAATTCAAGACCGCCAGCCGCATTGTTCCCGAAGCGATAGCACCTGTCGTTTCGGTCGATGCCTCGCTGATGGATATGGTCGATTCTTCGGATGAGGAAGAAACCGAAGAGGATATCGCGCCGAACGAAGACGATACCAAACCCAAGCGCAAGCGCCGTCGTCGTCGTCGCAAGAAGGGTGGGGGCAATGGTGACGCGCCGGAACAGGGCGCGGATGACGGTGAAGGGACAGAGCAGGAGGATGCCACAGGCGAATCCGCTGAAACCGAAACCACTGTCGAGGCAGCCGAAGCCGAAGCGACCGAAGAGGAAAAACCTGCCAAGCGTAAGCGCGCGCCGCGTCGTCGTAAGAAAGATTCTGTAGCAGATGAGGCTGCGGAACAGCCTGCAGAAACGGACGCCGATGCCGGGGCTGATGCACCCGCGGTTGAAGAAGCGGCCTCAGACGCCGAAGCCGAACCTGCCGAGGCGGCTGTCGCCGAGCAAAGCGAAGCTGTTGAGGCCGCGGATGCTGCGCCTGAAGCAACAGAGGTAGCCGAGCAGACCGAAGAAGTTGCACAGGCTGAAGCGGTGGCAGCGGTGGAAGAACCTGCAGTTCAATCTGCCGATGAGCCGGTCGAAGACGCGCCCGTTGCAGAAACACCCGTGGCAGCAGAACCTGAACCGGTGCTTGAAACTGTGGCAGATGAACCTGAACCAGAATCCGACAGGCCCAAACGGCGCGGATGGTGGTCGCTGGGTAAATGATGAAAGGGCGGGCAGGTTTGCCCGCCTTTCTTTTGTCGTTAAGTCAGTCGGATTTTCGGATCAGATAGATCTGATGTGCGCCGTCGAAATCCTGAGACAGCAAGGTGTGGCCAGCTTCGGCGCAAAAATGCGGGACATCGATGATGGCTGCCGGATCATCAGCCAATACACGCAGCACAGAGCCTTGCGGCATGGATTTCAGCCGTTTGCGGGCCTTGAGGACGGGCAGGGGGCACAGAAGGCCCAGCGCATCCAGCGTATCTGTAATCTCTGACATGATTTTCGGGATAGGGCGAAGTTGTAATATTGTCCAGATTCCAAGCACGAGGATGTGACTCATTGGCCCCGTGACGGACCGCCATTCATCACTTATGTGCTAAAACATGTTCGGAATAGAAATCATAGACGCGGGGCTGCTGCCCGCCATGTTTGTTGCCCTGCTGGGTGGCCTGATCAGCTTTCTGTCGCCTTGTGTGCTGCCCATCGTGCCGCCCTATCTGGCATATATGAGCGGTGTCACGATCAACGAGATGCAGGATGAGGCCCGCGCCCGGCGCAAGGCAACCATGTCAGCGCTGTTCTTTGTGTTGGGCCTGTCGACAGTTTTTC
>NZ_JBXWSG010000098.1:0-13454 GCF_059613305.1 Ruegeria sp. BHSB056
TCTGACCCTTCTTGCCCGCCATAGAGCGCCCCATGATGTCCACTATCGATAGTGGACATCTTTAACACTCTCTCCCGAACGCCGTCAGAGCGGGGAAGCCGGACGGATACACTCGACGTGGCCACAGTAACGAAACACGAAGGATTTAAGTGGATAAAGCGGAAACATTACTATAACCGCGAGCTCAACCCTCTGGAGACTGACCATGCATAAGACCAGTACGCAAGAGTTGCTCTACGATCACATGCCAAAGCCTGATGCGAAAGTCCCGCCAATCAGTTATCCGCAAACTGTTCGCGAAGATGCCAAGCGATTGGTCGATGACAACGAAAAGGAAGAGGCTAAGGACCTTCTTTCTAATATTTCGTTTGACTAAACCGAGTTGCGCAGGGCACCGCTTAGATCTCTTCGTCTTCAAAAACTGCGAACCTAATTCTAATCACTTGGGTTCAATCAACCAGAATTCCAAGCCAAAAGAATATCTGTTCAGTTTAGTGTGGACATACCTACGCGGACATTCTGCGGGCAATCACCTTGAGTTCCAGCGCCTGTTCAACTCGACCAATCTAGGGTCTACTAGAAGCGATGGATTTGCATCGGCAATACGCTTCAAAGTTGCGTCTATCTCGTAGGGCCACCTGTTTGCGTTTTCGGGAAGTGCCAAATAAAGGATTTCAAGCACGCGTTCCGGGTGTTTATCTACAATGTTTCCTTCTCCACGACGGATAGAAGGCAACATGATGTGGTCACGTTCAATTGGGCTAAGAAGCGGAAGGATCGCTTCCGAAATGGCCAAGAAGGTTTCTTCGTTTGAGAATGCAAGTTCGATCAAGCGGGCCGAGTTTTTTGGCGTGCGGGCAGCTTTCTGTACTGGCCACACATTGCGTAGGAAGCGTTCTTGGAGGGCCTTCCAGTATTCACCATCGTCTCCTTCCCCTTCACCTCGGCGTTCCAGAATCCGCAGAGTGCGCGCCCTGAAGCCATCACCCGCGTCTAGCAAAAGCTGGCGCAATTCACCGTTTGTAATGCGCTCTACCCCTGTGTCGGAGTCGGGGTAGGCCCAGCTTGCAAGCACCAAGTCTGCTAGGCCGTCGCGATTGTCTCTTTCGCTTCTCGTTTGGCTTGCAGCCTTGGCCAACAAATGTGGTTTCAGCTTTTCGAAAAAGTCCATCGGTGGAAGTGTCTTAACTCCCCACAGGTAGCCCGTCCACCAAGCTTCGAGCGTGTCTTCATCGTCGGATTCCAACAAAGACAAGAGGTTGTCGCTTGTCCAAGCAGGATCGACGTAGTGGAACCAATTCGACAAGTGGCTAACAAAGACCAAGGCGAAGCGGCCATTGTCTCCGGGCAAAGAAAGCGTACTTTCGACGAGTGTTTTCCACTCGCCTGGAAGCCCTTGTTTTTTCTCAAGGTCTTTGCGGCGCGGATCGTGATACAATGCTTGTGCGATTTTCCCCGCAGGCGAGTTTAGCGCCTCTGTCGCCCAATCTGGGTCGCGGCTTCCACGCACGATGGCAGAGCCACCAGCATCGGGGGTCTCGTTCAAGAACGCCAGCAGCCGCACGATAAGGCGTTCGAAAGTCGGAACGCACTCATTTGGCAAACCGTCAGTCGTGGACAACAACCACTCGGAGACGGGGTAAATTATACCTCCCAACGCTTCGTCGTCTGCCCCAATGATGAGTTCGGCAATGAAATTCTTGAGGCGTCCACTGTCCTCTTTTCGTTGGTTTGAGTTCAAGTAACGCCGCCAAGCCCATTCCGGGTATTCGCCGCGCGCGGTTTCTAACCGTAGGGCAGAAATTGCCATAATCGGGTGGCTTGCGGACAAGCCCTTGAACGGATCATGTTCAACAAGCGCCTCCCCGGTTCGCCCTCCGAGTTCTTGTGCTTTAGCCAAAACGTTTGAAAGCGGTTCTGACAACAAAAGGCTATGCTCAGTGTCGGTCCGGACCATTCCCCCCCGGCTTTCCCAAGATCGGTCCGCATTCTCAGCATGTTGAGGCGACCAATCTGGGGCGGTGTTTTGCAGCCGGGTTATTTCCTCGTCGTAGTTGACGTTAAGGTTGCACCCTTTGGCGTGAAGCCAATGAAGGCGTTCGGCTATGTCCCACGCGCGACGCTGTACAAAATCTTGCTCTTCTTCATTTTCCCAGCGTTTGCGGCCTTCAAGGATGCGTTCTTCGATCCGTCTGGTGGCGGGCATTGGGAGGCTTGCCCAGCGCTCTTGCAGCGTCAACAACAGGTCACGTTGGTGACGAACTTTCCAGAACGCATCACGACTGACCTTGTCGAAAAACGAGGTGAACTCTTTGTTGGGAATAAGCGTATCAAACCGGCTAGCCCATATTCGCAGCCGAGCAAACACATTGTCATCGTCGGTGGGCCAAGTCGCGGCCTCCTGCTGCGCCTTCTCGACGTCAAAGCTCACAAGCCGTTCGAAAAGGGCAGCATAGGACAATACGGCACCAGCAAGCCCCCTGTTGCGACCGTGAGTGCTTATGTCTGGATCGTCCGAAGGCATGATTGGCGGTATGTCCATCCAACTGTAGTGGCCGCGCTCAGTCTCAAGCTGAATACCTATGTCCAGATTGCGTTTCAGAGCCGAAACAACATCTGCTAGCCATTCATCTGGTATTGAAATGTCACGACCGTCTTTATTGTAAGCCAGTTCGAGCCTTATCAAATCTTGAAGTCTGGTCTCTTGGTCGGCTTGTGGTGGAACAGCATTTCGGAAGTAGTTGTCGCGAGCAGTTAGACGCGGGCGCGAGAGTTTTTCAAATTTTCGTATTGTTGTTTTGTTCCAGCCTACGGCCTTGATTTCATCGCGAAAACGGTACCAATCAAAGCGGTCCTCATCTATTTCGGCGCGCCAGTGTTCAAATAGATAGTGCCACGCTTGAACTATATGGGCGGCACAGGTAGCGTCGCTTCTTTCCAAGTTCCAGCGAATGCTCTTCTGAATAACCGCATGAAGGCCGACTTGCCTTGCGCCCCACCAAACAGCAGCATTTTGATTGGCTACCTTGCCAATCCACAATCCAAGATGCCCAATCCTATCCGGCAATTGGCCCGCATAGAGAGATTGACCGCCACGCATAGGTGTTATGTGATCGTCTCGCAACTCCAACCTGTCCCGGCGGTTGAGCGAAAATGCGTCCCACGCCGTCGATGGCATTTCGCGTTTAGCATAGTGATCGTCGGGGGAAATGGGCGCAGGCACTTTGTCACTTGCCAGCCCGTAGAGTGCAAAGGGGTTTACCTCATATCCGTTTTCGTCTTGCTCCGGCTTAGAGTAACGAATTGAAGGGTCAAATACACATAGCCAAGTCGCGGGCACGGGCGGGTCGCTTTCAAGGAACCTGCGTGCGCCTTCCTTGGTGGATACCAAATGCGTGACTTGTTCGCGTTCGAAGGGCGATAAGGCTTCGGGGCCACGCCGGGCCATTGCGATAGTTTTTGCCTGCCAGCCTTCTGGGTCGTTTGCGCGGTCGGCCCATTCCTTGAGGGTTTCCCACAGCGCTGCGTGACCGTCGTTGCTATCGTAAGGGATTGCCGTTACGCCCTTGTGCGCCCAGCGCGAAGTCGCATCGTCAGCGTCACCGGATTGAAAAGAGTAGACCTCATCCAGCCGACCGTTCGACTTGTTCAGTGCTTCCAGCAAGTATTGTACCGGCGGATCGTCTGCGTTGTAGCCAACAAACACCACGGAATAGCGATCGATCACGTCTTTGAAAAAGCGGGTTGCCCAACCCTCTGCAAGATAGGCGCGCCCGAATTCAGCGCTCGACAAGACAAACCCGTCGCCCTCAGAGCCATCGTAGTTTTCTGTTGCCCGACCATGCAGGTAAACAAGCCCGTGCAAATCGCCGGGCCTTGCTGGATCTGGTAGCCTTGGGGGTTGCCACGCCTCCAATCCTCGCCCGCAATCGTCAAACAATCGGTCAAAGTTGGTCGTGACCAGCTTGGTGATGCCTTCCTTGGTGGTAGCGAGGTCCAATAGGAGTTCATGTGCCCAAAGGCTAGCGCCCTTCTTTGGAGCAAGCGCTTGCGCAACCGCCCGCTCAATGTCGCGTTCGAGAAAGTCACGCTCAAGGAGGCCAAAAACACGATCAGCTGAAATTAGACCTGGAATGCCAGTTCGAGCCTCTATCTCTCGGGCCTCGTCCAGAATCTTGACGGCTGGGGAGTCGTTAGGAACCCCGAGTTTTGTCAGGACTTGGCCTGCCAGACCGAAGAAATCTGGTAACCGCGCTTTCGCGCGAGAGACACCCGCACCGCAGAAAAATACCACACGCCCTTCATCCAATGCCACGAGTAGTTCATCTGGTATGTCAGGGCCGCCGTCAATGAACCGCAATAGTCAACCCACCCATTTCGCCTCAAGGTTGATTACCAACGCATCCCCGGTTCCGCAATCGAGAAAGGTTCTTCCATCGAAATGCGCTAGTGCAATGGCTGCTCAGCTATTTTGTATGGACTTGTGGCGAAGGCTCTGACTTTTTTCGTTGATCCGCCTCGTTTGAGCGGGCTGGTCGTCAAGTTCTAGTTTTATCGATGTGACTCTTCATCGCTGCAACCAAGCAGCTCTCCAAGATTTTAACATCGCTGCTACTTGGGTGAATGTTCGAATTAAAGCTAGGTTCATAGTGCGAAACCACCTTCATACACGTCTCAGAATCTGAGTTGGTAACTAGGAATCTCCTAGTGTTGTGAATTTCCTTTGTGAGACCGAGAAACGAGCGCGCTGCTGGAAGCTCCAACTTGCCAGTTCGAAGTTTGCATTCAATGCCAATAGTCAAGTCTTTCGCTTCCGGATTCTTACCAAGCTCACGACATCTGGCCGCAACTTCTTGCGGTAAAATGGCCAAATCACATTCGTGAAGCTGTTTGGAAAGACCTAGGACTTTTATCCCGACATGCATTTCCAAATTCGATGCATTTGGGAACTCGAATAATGCGTGAGTGTAGGTTCGATTGGGTGAATTAATTATGCCTGGAGATGCACGAAAAACCAATTTGGGCGACGGCGCATTGTTGGCATCTAAGTACGAAACGCGGGCTCCGTGCTGCTTAGCCGCCGCGACGCAAATTGAAAAAACATAGTGTTCGAATAGGTCATCGGTCTTGTAACTCTTCGTATAACCTAGCTGGGTTGCCAGATTGATTGCTGTCTGCAGTTGAGTATCAGTGGGGATTGTTATTGGCATTTATTCATCGGTTTCTTGGGGAATGACGTCACGAATCTCAAGTGCAAGACTGCGCTGTTTTTTAAGCTCACTCTTTCGACCTTCGTCATCTTCTTCCACTGCAGAGGGGCGATCATCAATCCACTCCGCTTCTGGTATTCCTTCCTCCATCAGCTTCAACGTCATTGATGGCAACTGCTGCGTCAGTGTTTCTACTGCTGACAGTAGAATCTTCAATTTATCTGGCGAATCTAGATGAGGTTTGTCGGATTTTAGGGAGCGTGCATCTTCCATCTCCTTGATAGAATTCTCAACTTCGAGAACAACCCAATCAAATCCTGCGTCATTCAATTGGCTTGCGATTCTCTGAAATGCCTCTTCGCTATTTTCGGACACCAAGTTTGCTTCCTTTTTCTATTCTCAGGGAGTTCATGCGGACTCTATCCAAGGGTTGACACTATTTTCGCGCTCTGAAGAGTTACTTTTCTTGCCACTTCCCCCATGGGGCGTACATGTGGCGCTTGGTCTTGATAAGGTCGGTCTTTGTCTTGTTGCTGTAGACTGGTCCTGTCTCGTCGTATTCCTTTATGTCTTCGCGGAGAGACCCCACGGAAATGAATTGTAATGCCCGCCCAAACTCAGGCCCAGAAATGCTATTTCTGTCGAACGTAAAGACGTCCGGCTGCATCTTCATAAGATTTTTATGACTAGTCATACCCTGCCGCGAGGCTAACGTTTCTCCAGTCAACTCGCCTTTAGAAATATATGTCTTTATTGTGGAAACTCCTTCAAGCAGTGCGACCCCAAACAAGCCATGAGCTGTCGGAATTTGCGCAGCGGTACCGCCGGTACACATCCTCATAACTGTTAGCCAACCTAGAATCGGTCGCAGGTGCTTTCTAACTTCTAGCAGTGAGCGAGCGTTTTCACGTTCGAAGAGGCGTTGAATTGTGTGGTTGGTAATAACGGAGTGTGTGAAATGATTGTGGTGACACAGAGCGAGGTTGTCTAAATCAAAGAAGTGAACCTTTAGAATAAGTCGAGGAAGTTTGTCGTTCTCGCGGGTTGCCACCAAAAACCGCATAAATCGGAAGTTTAGGCTCGCTCGCGAAATGAAAATTGACTTCCGATGGCTTCTCTTAAAAGCATCATACGCGAGCTTGCGAGATTTTAAGCTATTCCCGAAATTTTGGAGACGGTTTGAGAATCGAATAGCGGAGTCTAGAAACTCTTCTTCCGTCATAGTGCATTCTTCTACAATCTTGCGTGCAAAGCCTTGGGCTAGCGGGTTCTTCTTACTCAATTTCTATTCCGGTTTGCGCTTTTTCTGTGGACGCCGCTTGTCACGGGCTGACTTCTTACTTTGAACAACTAAGACGGTTTCAAGTAGGGAAAAGTCAACCGTAGATAGTTACTCCGCGAAGCAATAGTTGGCGAGTAGCTGCGCAACTGCTGAATGCTGGGCGATCCCCGTAGGGAACGCAGCTTATCTTCAACCTGCGCACACCCGTCAGTGGAATGTGCTGGCGATGTATGCGCTTAGAGCTTCGACTAACCGCAAGTCACTCACAAAGATACCGTTTTGCCTATCTGATAGAGTCGCCTACAACATCACCAATTGCGTTGGCCGCCGCGAGTGCAGGGTCGCTATCAACGTGTGCGTAACGCGCCGTCGTTTGGGTTTGCGTATGGCCAAGCAAGCGGCCAATGACCCGGAGACCAACACCTTGGCCGACTGCAATACTTGCTGCGGTGTGGCGCAGATCATGTATCCTGATATCTTTCAGTTCAGCCGCTTCGCAGATCACTTTCCAAGGCTTTGATAAATTGACCAGCGGGGCATCCTGTTTCTTGCCGGGAAACACGAAAACTGAATCAGGGTCGCGGGTAGTGACCTTCTGTGATTGTAAGATCTGAAGTGCGCTATCCCCCAAGAAAAGTGGTTTCGCCCCGGTTTTGCTATCGGGCAGAGAGATTCGCTTCTGTTCCCAGTTGACCCAGTCCCACTCACACTTGGCGATTTCGTTCCTTCGGGCACCTGTCAGCAATAAGAGCCTGATTAAATTGGCTACATCAGGCCAAATTGCACCTTCATCTACCAGATCGCGCATTGCCTTACCGAGCCGTTCCAGTTCGGGGCCGGACAAGAACCGTTCCCGAGATTGCTCTTCAAATTTCTTAACATAGCGGCACGGGTTAGTTCCTTGCTCTCGCCACTCCCATGCTTCGCATCTGTTCATCAATGACGACAACAAGGCCAGCATCCGGTTTGCCAGATATGGGGTATCACTCAACGACTGATGCAGCCGGCTAACGTCTGAACGCGACACATCTACTGCTTTGGTGCTACCCAACTTTGGGCCAATGTGCCGCTCCCAGCATGAGGTATAGTCTCGGATGGTCGCGGGCTTCTTGTTGGCTAGCTCCTCGCGTTCGAATTTCTCCCATGCATCAAATAGCTTTGGTGCGCCGCGTATGGCTAATCTCTCTCCCTGCGGATCTGCTCCACGTTTCACGGCCGCCAATATTTGTCGCGCGTGCTCTTTTGCTTGGTCGAACGGGATTTGGCCATGAATGCCAATCGTCACCCAGCGTTGTTTGGCACTGCGCCCACCACCGTAGGAGCGGTATTTTACGACGTACCGCTTTGAGCCGGTCGGCAAAAGTCTCACACCAAAGCCGGATAGCGTGCCATCCCAAAGATAAAGTGTCTTATCTTCGCGGCATGTGGCGTTGTCGATTTGTCGTTTAGTCAATTTCATCAGCATTGGTTCCTCAAAACAGCCACAGCAACCACCTAGCAACCACCGGGCATAGCACTTTGTGACAAACAGTATGAGGGGCGAGCGAGTAAATCTCAATAAAATCACAGGTATTTCAAATGGTTATACGCCAGTGTAGTGCAGCATGGAAAACCGTAGAAAAGCCATTTGAACTAACTTTTAATCAGTGGGTCGCAGGTTCGAATCCTGCACGGCTCACCACTTTTTTCCTTGCATTCAAAGGCCTTAATGGATTCAAGCGGAGCGCTTTTCGACGCGAAGCTTCTTAGGATCAATAGACGCCATCAATATCATACACGTGCATCGACGTAAGCCAAAAATAGATGATTTGGGCATAGATGGTCGACCTTGAGATAAGGTCATAAACCTTGAAACCTACCCAAGAAAGCGAGTTGAGCGAATCCAAGATAATGGAAGAACTGGTGCCGCTGAAGGGACTCGAACCCCCGACCCCATCATTACGAATGATCGGGGGAAGCGGCTAACCACGTTGTTTTTAAATCATTTTTCGTGTCGTCAGATTTGCGTTGCAAGGATATTGCAAGAATGACGCACTAGATCAGCGGCCCTGTACCAGTTGCCCGGCCACGTGCCTCACGTTCACGTTCCTCAAGCACATCGCGCCACATCTCGTAGGTCGATGCGACCATAAGTTCGAGTTCCTCGCGAGAGTACAATTCGACACCTTCATCCGTGTGAAGGCGAACGGCACGGCGACCATCTTCCGGATTGTGGAATTGCGCGATGGTCAGGCGCACGTCGGCGTAGTCTTCATCGGCAGCACGAATACGTTCGTGCATCATGGAGAAGGCGAACCGACGCCCCTCGGCGGTTAACCCTTTCGCAGAGCGCGGCTCAATGAACATTGCACTAGGCATTTCATCAATCGCGAGGACCATAGGTAGCCAGTAAGTCACCTTTCGCCCCATGCCCATCGCAAGAGGGAAAAACTCTTGCCGCCGTCCGATTACACGACCCGACGAGGCAAAGTCATGCAGCCCAAGGGCGACACGCTTATTGTACATATACTCCTCGTCCGATCTGCACCGTTTCTTCAATTCCGCTTCAATCACCGGCCACGGCGTCGCGTCCGCGCTGCCGAAATCGAGTGCGGGCTGAATGTTGAAGATGTCTTCGAAACAGGATCGAACGGGTTTATACGAGAACGTGGAAAACCCGCCTTTCATCTGCTCCAAACTCTTTCGCTTCGTATCATCCCGTTGAGGGGCAATACGAGCGAGGTCAGTTTCAGGCAAAGGGCGTATCGTCACTAGGTTCTCCTGCGTTCGGTTCTATACCGACCGAAACCTTGTGATACCGGAATCGGTCCATGATCACATTATCTGGTATTTGGAGACCGAAGGCAACAGATGTTCGTGATTTGTCCACAATGTACGCCCAAGGGGAGTCTTTCGCGTGAGATAAATCAACCAGACGACCTGCGGACATTGTTCCGTATGAACGCAGAACATGCCGGACAAGATCAATTACCGCATAGTCGTCAATCGAACGAACAGGACGTGGCCGCCCTGTCAGAGGGTCTTTACCCTCAGCGCGCATCGTAATTGGAGATGATCCGGCGTTCTTAAACGCCCTGTAAGCCGCCGGGTGCACCGGACCGTATTGCCATGCCTCAAAGTAGCCAGACACAAGAGGTTTCTTGGTTTGGGTCAGGTGGATGCCATGAGCGAAATACAGCAGCTTTTGCAGGGCGAGGTTCGTGATTTTAGTTCCACGCTGATCCGCCTCATCAAGCATGAGGTTGGCAATTGCCCGTGGATCATGGGTAGTCATTTCGTCGTTCTCAAGGCAATGTTCTCATTTTGTTCCCGCACATAATGCACGAGAGCAAGGTGATTTGGCAAGGGTGATGGTGCCGCATGAGGGACTTGAACCCCCGACCCATCGCTTACGAAGCGATTGCTCTACCAGCTGAGCTAATGCGGCAGCGACACGTCGTTTAAACGTGCCGATCCTCGTTGTCCAGTGTCCTGACGGGATGATTGCGACCTACCGATCCTGGGCGGCTGACCGGCCTAAATACTCAGTTTCTGACCCCCGAATAGCCAAGACAACTGAATTGGCACACCTTAGACGGAAGCTTTCCGCTCTGATTTCCGCTACAGAACGACTTGTGCTACCGTCAGACGAAAGGCGTTGACGCCACGTTGCAAATTACGGTGCCACGTCTAGGTCATTGATTCAGCAGGGGTGAAACTTGGGTAACGCCAATCGAAAACTCTTACTTGATGTCTTGGGTGGCTACTTTGAACAAAGAGCCGCAAAAATACAGGTATCCAACTCATCTTTCCCTATCAGAGATCGGTGTTGACTAATCCAAATCGTAAAGCACAAGGACTAAACATTTAAACGTGCATTGCAGCAGTCTGTTAGAAAAATTTAGGAGGAATAAATGGTTAACAACAACGAACCAGACGGTAACTCCAACGGCGGCGTAGGTTCAAAAATTGTCGCGTGGATGTTTTCCACGGCGTTCACATTCATCGGCCTATTTCTAGCATCATATCAGTTTTTTGATATCCCAGCTCTCGATAGCATTATTCGGCCGACTGAGGGTGCGCGGAACCAAGTTGCCATGTTTGGTATGCTAATATTTGGCGTTGGTTTTGCACTTCTTTTAACTCAAGTCTTCGCAGAAAATTATACGGCAACATGGAAAGGCATTACTTTCGCGGGGACGTTGGCTGCTCTCCTCATTTTTATCTGGATCGTCAAGGCAACACTATTAACACCTGAAATAGACAAACAGAAAGGAGAGATAGAGGAATTGAAATCTCAGGTTGCGGAACTCGAAGAGGGAAATGGTACGTTGGTTGAACAGATATCCAAATTTCGGTCAAATATTGCGGCATTGCACTCAAATTATCGACGACCAAAGGACTTGAACCTACGCATCAACTGCGAGCTGAGCGAGAACGCGGATTCCTTAGAGGCCGGAAAAAGGGTGCAACTCCTCGCTATATCGAGCAGCAATGGACCTCGCGGGAGAGCCAGAATAACTGAAATTGTTAATTTGGTTCGCGAGCTTGAAAGTGAACTACCCGAAGGCGATCGATCATTTGTTTCAGGCGAAGTTCGAGATACAAAATTCCATCATGTTGATGAAGACGAAGCAGATATCTTGTTTGTACCTAAGAAGAGTAGACAGGGAATATCCTTTTACGTTCCTGGCTTGTTGTCTCCTCAGTTGGGTCAAGATCTACAAGTGCGATTAATCAACTCCGATCCCGCTGATGAGATAAGTGACCCTGAGTTTTCTAACATGTTGCTGTTTCATATTCGTAATCCACCAGAGCTTTCAGACGATAGGCAGGAAGTCGTTGCCGATCTGCGATTTCATGAACTGGCGGAGTTTTGCAATCTTGGAGGAAAACTGTGAGAACGCTCCCCATAGTACTGGTTTCCCTTTTTCTGAGTAATCTAGGTACCAATATTTCGGCTCAAACGACCAAAGTGCTGCTGGATCAAGCTGAGAAATCTCAAAATTCCAGCGCCACTTGCTCCGCTTCCACTTCGATGATCGACAAACTTTTTGAGCGTCTTAGCACGGGTGTTTCTCGCCAAGAAAGAAGCAGAATAATGGCATTTGTTGGTAGGCAGCAAGGGTGGAAAAGTTCCAACCAAAGGCGGGCATTGATACAGCTTAATCGCTTATCAAAGGGAACAGACATTGTTACCGTTACACTGGCTGCTCATGCAATAGAGAATGCCGACGGCGAACTGAGGTCCATACTTGCCTCTGGCAAAAGTAGTGATGTGGTTGCCAGCGAGCTTAGATCGCTCATTCGAAACAACGAGGGAAGAAACCCTGTATACCTGTTGTTAGCAAAAACCGCTCTAGCCGAATTGCTTCAAGAAGAAGCTTTTTCTGAATTGGCGGATGGGCAAATCCCCCATACCTCTCCACAGGAGGGTGATACTGCACGTAGCTTGTTGTCTGAAGCCGTGGAGTTGTACGTCGCTGTCAACCAGTCCTACATAAACCTTAGGGACGAAATGGGCTATGGTACGCGGGATTCTGAATTTGACTTAGCATATTTGATTGCACTCTTGCGTTACATTAACGGCGACTCCTTGTGGATGACTGATCTGCGGCGAATAATAGCCTCACCTAATCAATCGGACATGCACGATCCAAGGATAGAGGGTCGCCATGTTCTTGTGACAAGATTTTTAAAAGCTCCCGCGATCTCAATAGGCGCTAGAAGCGATTCAAATTGTCATGACAATCAAAGTATCTTGAAAGCATCTGAGCAATCTTTCGGCAGATCGAAAATAAACCAGTTTTTTAACCCAATGCAGCTAGCAAATTACACATGCAACCTTCTCTATGATCCGATTGAACCTTTGACCATTGCAAAGCTTGTAGCGGAGCTAGAAGAATACGAAAACAGAGACTACCGTGTCGTTTTGGGGCACTTCGAGGAACAAGAAGTTCGTTATTCATTCCTGTCCAAAAAAGAACTCAGAAAAGTTGCTCAGGAAACATCCTCAAGTACGGATATCGAGATTAGTAGCGTTTCTATTTCCCAATTCGAATCCGAATGCTCACCTAATCCAGTTTCAAGCGTGCGGAGTGTCTCGTATGTCGGTGAGCAAGAAACGGGGTCGAACGCCGGCTATATCTTCATGGGAGATGGACTCTCGTTGGACGAGGCGAAGCGTCTACGACATCAAGTTTCTGACCGAAAGGAGCTTAGAGAAGCGTACATCATTCGCCCCATTATTGACTGACAATCATAAAACCAGTTGCCGTCCGGTGGCTTGCCGAAGAA
This sequence comes from Ruegeria sp. BHSB056, assembly GCF_059613305.1. Lineage (NCBI taxonomy): Bacteria > Pseudomonadati > Pseudomonadota > Alphaproteobacteria > Rhodobacterales > Roseobacteraceae > Ruegeria > Ruegeria sp. BHSB056. The sequence continues at coordinate 12,769 of NZ_JBXWSG010000098.1, forward strand.
TCAAGGAACTGTTCATACTGCGAAACACCGCACGCCAGCAAGCAGCCCTCAGACGCGTCACCATTTTCCTCGCAGCGAGGTGAACCAGGTCAATCGACCGCCCGTTTGTCGTTTCACCACGGCGTCGAAAAGCGCGTCACACAGCGACGTTTTCGGTCAGCCGGGTACGAGCGTGGGCAAATACGCCTTGCACCGCGTCACGCGCGAGAAAAACGCGGTCGCTCGTCGATTTCATCGGGCAACTGCGGGCGCGGTTGTACTCAGCTCAACGAGATCGGGCGTTTTAGTACGGAATCTCGTCGGTATACTCTTCGTCGTCACTGCCAAAAGGCGGCTTTCCGTCATCCACATAATTCGTGGGCGGGTTCGGTTCAAAGGGCGGATCAACTTCGTCGCGCAACTGCTGTGGAACGTCCATTCCGATTGCGATTGCCTCCGAGATCAGAGTCAATCTGCGCTTCGCAGTTTTTTCGGATTGGGTTGTTTCGTTAGGAAACAAGCTACCAAACCCTTCATCCCGCAGAAGCTGATTAAACTCCTCCGCAATCTTTTTGCGGCGTTGATGCTCTTTGTTGGTATGCGTCCGCTGGAGGAGCAATCCGTTGTTTGAGAGCGGTCAATCAGATGGTAGCTTTTATTGTTTCCTGGAGACAAGCGGACAGTTGCGCTCGGTCTTCAATCGGTGC
>NZ_JBXWSG010000099.1:0-13055 GCF_059613305.1 Ruegeria sp. BHSB056
ACCCCGTCCACGATGCGGATCGCGCGCGGCACTTCCAGAGCGGTAAGCTCTTCTGCGGCGGATCGGGCTGCGGCGCGGGTGCGGTAGTCCAGATACCGGCCCGCCAGCAGGAAGAATGTCAGGGTCAGCGCGGCATCGAAATAGGCGTGCTCTCCGCTCAGTGCGGTCTCCCACAGGGAGGTGACCAGCGCCAGCAGGATCGCCAGCGTGATCGGTACATCCATGTTCAGCCGCCGCACCCGCAGGGCGCTCCAGGCGTTGGCAAAGAACGGTTGCGCCGAGAAGGCAATGGCAGGCAGCGCGATTGCAGCGGAAATCCAGTGGAACATGTCGCGCGTCGCATCTGTTGCACCGGACCAGACCGACACCGACAACAGCATCACGTTCATGGATGCAAACCCGGCAACGGCCAGTCGCATCAGCAGGTCACGTCCCGCCTTGTCCGCCTGTGTTGCCGACAAAGCGCCGGGGTCAAGCTCATGCGCTTCGAAACCTGCCCGTTCAAGCACCGGGATCAGATCGGCCGCGCGGGTATCCGGCGCGGCTTTGATCATCGCCCGTTTCAAAGTCAGGTTGACGCGCGCGTCTTCGACACCGGGATGGGCGTTCAGTTCACGTTCGACCGTCGCGATACAGGCCGAGCAGTGGATGCCCGGCAGCGACAAGGCAATCTGCACATCTTCCGGAATCGGGCGCGCGGGCTCTGCCGGGGTTGCCAGACACCCCGGACAGGCCGCCGTACCGGATGAAAGCTGCGCCGTCATCGGCTACCCTTTCACATACAGCGGAACGCGCTGCGAAAACTCGGCACCACTGCCGTCACGCGCGACCAACCGGATGTTCCAGTTGCCCTTGCCCAGCGTGGCAGGCGTGGCATAGGCCGCGCCGTCAAAGGTGAAATCCGGTGCGAAATCGTCCCGCACATGGGTCGCGCGGCCAACCACCGCCTGCAATTCGCTGACCTGAACCGGCGCGCCGGTCGCGTCCGTAATATGCAGGATCAAAAGGCCGCCTTTGGTTTCTGCGCGAACCGTCCAGCCCAATGCCTGCTGTTCTTTCAGGCGATCGTTGAACTCCTGGCTGGCAACGTAGGAATTCTTGACCTCCAGCCCCGGAAACGTCTTCACCGCATTATAAGCCAGCACAAGGTTCACCGCGATAATCACGCCAAAGGCACCGACAAACACCGCCAGAGCGTGCTTTCCGGTGAATTTACGTTCGGCCATGATCAGTTCCCCCGTCCGTTGAACGTGGTGTCTTTGTAAGCGCGTTCGCCGCTGCTGAGGTCTTCGACCCAGATCCGTACAGGTGTCGCTTCTGCTGCCGCCGGACCGCTGTCACGGGATGCCACGATATATACACGGGTCAATTGTGCCGTATCCGCCGTGACATTCACAGTATCGATCTTGGTTCCCTCAATTTCCAATCGCATCGACGGATCGCCCGCCAGAGACAATTTGAACAGGCGGTCCTCGCCGTGCTTGTTGCGCAGTCTGACGTCATAGGTGTTCCGAATGGTGCCGTCTGACAGGGTGACAAAGGTCGGGTTGCGCACGGGCGCTACGGTCAGATCGATGTCAGAGCGAATGAACAGGGCGAACAGCAGCGCAAACCCCACCAGTGACCACAACGAGGTGTACAGGATCGTGCGGGGCCGGAAGATGTGTTTCCAGACATTCTTGGGCGGTTGACCTGAGCGTTCGCGCGGCTCGTCGCTGAGCGCCATATAATCGATCAGCCCGCGCGGTTTGCCGATCTTGGCCATCATGTCATCACACGCGTCGATACACAGGGCACAGGTGATACATTCAAGCTGCTGACCATCCCGGATATCGATCCCGACAGGACAGACATTCACGCAGGCCATGCAGTCGATGCAATCCCCCAACTCGGAATCGGCTGTTCGCTTGCCTTTGCCGCGCGGCTCGCCACGCCATTCGCGATATCCCACGACCAGCGTGTCTTCATCCATCATCGCGGCCTGAATGCGTGGCCAAGGACACGCGTAGATACAAATCTGTTCGCGGGCGAACCCGCCAAAAAAGAAGGTCGTGCCGGTCAGAACCAGCATCGTCGTGTAAGCGACGGGATGCGCGTTGCCCGTCACAAGATCGCGGAGCAGCGTCGGCGCATCCGCAAAATAAAACACCCAGGCGCCGCCGGTGGCCAGACCGATCAGGAACCAGGTTACCCATTTCGTCACCCGGAGCCGTGCCTTGCGGAAATCCAGCTTTTCCTGACGATGCAGGCGCAAACGGGCGTTCCTGTCGCCTTCGATCCAGCGCTCGACCAGAATGAAAAGGTCAGTCCAGACCGTTTGCGGGCAGGCATACCCGCACCAGACCCGCCCCAGCGCAGATGTGAACAGAAACAGACCCAGCCCCGCCATGATCAGCAGGCCCGCCACGAAATAGAACTCGTGCGGCCAGATTTCGATCCAGAAGAAATAGAAGCGCCGGTTTGCCAGATCCAGCAGCACGGCCTGATCCGGCAGGCTGGGGCCACGATCCCATCTGATCCAGGGCGTTACATAGTAAATGCCCAGTGTCACGATAAGGATGATCCATTTCAGGTTCCGAAATGGCCCGGAAACGCGTCTTGGAAAGATCGGTTCTCGTGCGGCGTATAGGCTGGGGGTGGGGTTGGAATCGCTCACAGGCTGGCTCCGGTACTGGCTCTTCTGAGTGTGTGTTCTTCCAGATCACGCGCATAGCAACTTTGACATGGGTCAAAACGCGCATCGTACAGACACCTTTTATCACATTTCCCGTGCCTGACGCCTCAACCACGTCACAAATGTCTTTACTGCGGGTCTAAGTGCCGAATTTGGCGTCACAATATGGTAACCGCGCGTATCCGGCTCTGCATAAAGCTCGACAATACGACCGGCCTTGATGTCCGGCTCGACGAAATGTCGCACTGTGACAGTGACCCCCTGCCCGGCCCTCAGTCCGTCCAGTACCAGGTTTCCCGGCAACTCGGTGCGCCCGGCGCCGCGTTCGGGACCAGCACCATGTTCGGCCAACCAGGTCGTCGCCTCGGTGGTGCCGATTTCCTCAAGCCAGGGGAGCTGGGCCAGTTCGGTCGGGGTCCAAGACGTCTTTTCGCCCAGCAGTTTCGGGGCGGCGACGATGACCACGGGCGACTGCAACAGCATTTCTGATTGCACACCGGTCCAACCGCCGGGGCCGTACCGAATGGCAATGTCGATCCCACCCGGTCGCAGTTCGACAATTTCCGCGGTAGGATCGAGGATCAGGTTCACCTCGGGGTGGGTTTCGCGAAAGGCCGGTAGGCGCGGCATCAGCCATGAGGCCGCAAAAGAGGATGTCAGCGACACGTGGACCGGGCGATCCTGACCAGACCGCGCCAAATCCCCCACTGCCGCCTCGATCGCGCCAAACCCCAGTTGCAGGGCTCGGGCCAGGTGCTCGCCATCGGCGGTCAGGGTCAGGGCCTTGCCCGTTCGATCCAGCAAGGCAGCACCCAGATGTTTCTCAAGTACACGCAACTGCTGGCTAATTGCCGCATGGCTTACGTTTAACGCAGCCCCAGCTTCGACGACGTTGCGCTTTTCAGCAAATGCTGCAAACGCCCTCAGCGCGGCCAACGGGGGAAGCGACAACCAGTTCATATGTAATCCTGACTTACACTATGGAACGGTATTTGAGTCGCATTCAGCGCCGCAAAGGTCAATCTTTATTGCAGAGATACTCTTGCAGAGGAGACCAACCATGCTGACCGTTTTTGCCAGATCTTTCATGACCGCAACCCGGATCAATGCGCCGCATATTCGCGATGCGCCAAAGCCGCGTCACCGCAAACGCCGTTGGCTGCCGGAAGGTCATTGGTGGATTAAAAACCCGCGCGAGGTGGATCCGAGCAACTTTTGACGCAGGGAACAGTAAACCTGAATCTGGACCACAGGTTTAAGTGGCCTTATTGTGGGAAAAAAGCACCGGCTGTTCAGGAAACGCGCGAACAGATGGAACAGCCGGTGCCCCAGCCTTCGGGCGGCGAACCGCCCGAAGGTGTTCTTTATATCTTACTGACCGCCGCCCAACTGGTGGACATAGGCAGATACGGCGCGAATCTGTGCCTCGGTCAGGCGGGTATCCCAGTTCGGCATGACACCAAAGCGGCTGTAAGTTACGGTTTCCGTCAGCGTTTCTTCGCTGCCACCGTAAAGCCAGATCGCGTCAGTCAAATTCGGCGCACCCTGGAAGATATCGCCTGTGCCATCCTCGCCGTGGCAGGCCGCACAGTTGTCTTCGAAGACAACTTTACCTGCCTGCGCCGCCGCATCGTCGGTCTGGGCATTGCTCAGCGACATGACGTACTGAACCACCTGCGTGATTTCGTCGTGTTCGAGGATTTCGCCAAATGCCGGCATCTCGGAATAGCGCGCATCGTCGCTTTCTTCGTTCCGCACACCGTAGCTGACGGTGTAGACGATATCGTCCAGCGTTCCGCCCCACAGCCAGGCATCATCCAGCAGATTCGGGAAACCCGGCGCACCCTGCGCACCCGAACCATGGCATTGTGCGCACCAGGTCCGGAACACCGCACCGCCCGAGTTCACGGCATATTGCTGAAGCTCTGCATCCTTGGCGATGTCTTCCAGCGAAGTTTCCACCAGCTTGGCGTTCCAGGGCGCGTTTGCCTCTTCGAAGGCAACCATGTCCTGCTGTACGTTTTCACGGGTTGACCATCCCAGCACACCGGCTGTCGCGCCATGGACCAGGGGCCAGGCCGGAAACATGATCGTATAGATCACGCCCCAGAAGATGGTGGCGTAGAAAGTCCATAGCCACCAGCGCGGCATGGGGTTGTCGAATTCCTCGATCCCGTCCCAGCTGTGCCCGGTTGTATTAGGATCGCCCGGCTGTTTATCAGGTGTCTTGCTCATTGCCGCGCCTCCTTGGGTGTGGCGGGTTTGTCTTGATGCCGGAAGGGGATGTTGGCGGTGTCCTTGTATTCCTTGCTGGCACCGGGGCGGAAAACCCAGATCACGATGCCAACGAAGAAGGCAAACAACACAAGCAGCATCCAGCTATCCGCGAACTGTCGAAGCAGTGTGTATTCTTCCATCACACCCTCCTGTTAACGGCTTGCATCCGGGGTAAAGGTCGAGAAATCGACCAGCGTACCCAGCATCTGCAAATAGGCGATCAGCGCATCGGCTTCGGTCAGTTCAGGCTGACCATCGAAGTTGCGCACGTTGACCTTGTCACCGTACCGCTCGAGCAGACCGTCGTAGTCACTGTCAGGATCGGCCTGCGCGCTGAAATCGGCAACCGCGTTTTCCAGCATCTCCTCGGTATATGGGGTGCCGACAACCGCATTGGTCGCCATGATGTCACCGATATACTTGCCGTCGATCTTGCGATGTTCGAGGAAGCCGTATTTCGGCATCACCGATTCAGGCACCACAGACTGAGGGTCGCGCAGGTGGTCCATCTGCCACTGATCCGAATAGCGGCCACCCACACGCGCCAGATCAGGTCCGGTACGCTTTGATCCCCACTGGAACGGGTGGTCATACATCGACTCAGCCGCCAGCGAGTAGTGACCGTAACGCTCGACCTCGTCCCGCATCGGGCGGATCATCTGGCTGTGGCAGACATAGCAGCCTTCGCGGATGTAGATCTCACGCCCTGCCATTTCGAGAGGGGTGTAAGGGCGCATGCCCTCCACCTTCTCGATGGTGTTCTCAAGATAGAACAGCGGGGTGATCTGCACCAGGCCACCGATGGTCACGACCAGAAAGCTGAAGATCAGCAGGAGGGTCGCGTTGGTCTCGAGGATCTTATGTTTGTCGAGAATTGCCATTGCTCCGGCCCTCCCTCTATTCAGCCGGGACCGCGACGGTCAGGCTGGCCTCTTTGGCCGGCGCTTTCCGCACAGTCATCCACAGGTTGTAGCACATGATAAGCGCACCAGCGACGAACATCACGCCACCCAGCGCACGCACCACGTACATCGGGAACTTGGCGGCCACGGTGTCAGCGAACGAGTTCACCAGGAAGCCGTTGGCATCCACTTCACGCCACATCAGGCCTTCCATGATACCGGTGACCCACATCGACGCGGCGTAAAGCACGATGCCGATCGTGGCGAGCCAGAAGTGCCAGCTTACCATTTGCAGCGAGTACAGACGCTCGCGTTTCCACAGGACAGGCACCAGGAAGTACAGTGCACCAAAGGTGATCATGCCGTTCCAGCCCAGCGCGCCAGAATGCACGTGACCAATGGTCCAGTCGGTGTAGTGGCTGAGACTGTTCACAGCACGGATCGACATCATCGGACCTTCAAAGGTGGACATGCCGTAGAAGCCGACCGAGATGACCATCATGCGGATGATCGGATCGGTGCGCAGCTTGTCCCAGGCCCCCGACAGGGTCATCAGACCGTTGATCATACCACCCCAGGACGGCATCCACAGGATCACCGAGAACACCATGCCCAGCGTCGACGCCCAGTCAGGCAGTGCGGTATAGTGCAGGTGGTGAGGACCGGCCCAGATATACAGGAAGATCAGCGCCCAGAAGTGGATGATCGACAGCTTGTAGGAAAACACCGGACGTTCGGCCTGTTTCGGGATGAAATAGTACATCATGCCCAGGAAACCCGCGGTCAGGAAGAAGCCCACAGCGTTGTGGCCATACCACCACTGGATCATAGCATCCTGCACGCCTGACCAGACGATGACCGATTTCGAACCCCAGATGCTGACCGGGATGGTCATGTTGTTGACCAGATGCAGCATGGCGACGGTGACGATAAAGGCCAGGTAGAACCAGTTGGCCACATAGATGTGGGGTTCTTTCCGCTTGATGATCGTACCCAGGTAGACAGCCAGATAGGCGACCCAGACAATGGTCAGCCACAGATCGACATACCATTCAGGTTCGGCATATTCCTTGGACTGCGTTCCGCCCAGCACATAGCCGGTCGCGGCCAGCACGATGAACAGCTGATAGCCCCAGAACACGAACCACGCGAGGTTGCCGCCCCAAAGCCGCGCCGCGCTGGTACGCTGAACCACGTAGAACGAGGTTGCGATCAGTGCGTTGCCGCCAAAGGCAAAAATGACTGCCGAGGTGTGCAACGGACGCAGACGACCAAAGTTCAGATAACCCTGCGCCCATTCGAAGTTCAGCACCGGAAACGCCAGCTGAAACGCGATAAAGGTCCCTGCAAGGAACCCGATCACGCCCCAAAAGGCGGTTGCGATCACGCCATAGCGGATCACGCCATCCATGTATTCGCCCGAGCGGTCGATCTGAATATCTGGCTCGTCAGTGTTTCGAAGCGTCCAGATGAACAGGCCACCGGCGATGAGCATCACCAGCAGCGCATGTACCTGATACGCCAAATCGCGTGCATAATTGGTTCCGATCGCTGCAAACAGCGCGATCAGACCAAGCACGATCAGCTTGATGTAATTCGACATATTGCGTCCCTTTGCCATGCTCCGCACGTTTTTGATTCTTGTGACGCGCGAAGCCCATTTGACTGGCTGCCGTTCTGAAGCACGGCCACCTTCATTGCTTTGATCTGTATCAAGACAGCCCAGCGTTTTCTATGACACGCATGGTAGTGGAAAAGGGCTAACAGGTCACATGAGACCAATTGCCCGAAACATGAGGTCAAAATGGCGTACAAATCTCTTCTCACAGTCATGACCGAAACGCAGACTGCACAGGCTGCTCTGGCGCAGATCGTGGCCCTGGCCGAGTCCCAGGATGCCCATGCCGAGGTCCTGTGTCTGGGCGTCGATCGCAGTCAGACAGGTTATTATTACGCGGGTGCCAATGCGTTGATCGTTCAGGAAACGCTGAACCGGGCCAATGCCGAAGCACAGGATCTGCTGACCTTTGCCAATGATTATCTCGGCAAATCCGGCGTACGTTGGTCTGCCGAACACGGCGTTGCACAGATTGCTGATATCGGGCGCCACGTCGCGCACCGGGCCCGGTTTTCCGACCTTGTGATCCTGCCGCATCCGTATGGTGAAGGTCGGGGGGCCGAGGCCGAACCCATTATCGAAGCGGCCATGTTCGAAGGACATTGCCCGGTTCTTGTGGTTCCTGACAGCGGCGTGCCGTTGAAAGCGCCCGGCAACATCATGATCGCCTGGAACGAAAGCGTCGAGGCCATGTGCGCCATCCGGCGGGCCCTGCCCTTCCTCAAACAGGCCGAGATCGTCCGTATTGTGGTCATCGACCCGCCACAGCATGGGCCGGACCGGTCAGACCCGGGTGGAATGCTGTCCCAGATGCTGGCCCGTCATGGTGTCAAATGCGAGATCGACGTGCTCAGCAAGACCATGACCCGCGTCTCGGATATTCTTAATCGCCACGCGACGGATACCGAATCGGACATGATCGTAATGGGCGCTTACGGTCATTCCCGCTTTCGCGAAGCCATTCTGGGAGGGGCGACCCGGAACATGCTGGAACAATCTTCGGTTCCGGTGTTCCTGGCGCACTGACCCAATCAAGCTTAGAGCCGCCTCGACAGGCGGCTTTTTTCACCCCCGGCGGATGAGTCCGATCAGGAACAACAGGATCACGGCCCCTATTGTCGCGAAAAGGATCGACGACAACAGGCCCCCGCCAACGGAAAATCCAAGCGCAGGGAAAATCATGCCCGACAGGAACGCGCCGACGATGCCGACTATGATGTTGCCGATCAGGCCAAACCCACGGCCTTCCATGATCTTTCCCGACAGCCATCCGGCGATTGCGCCAATGAACAGCATTGCCAACAGACTACTGAACCCCATGCCACACTCCTATGTTAGTTTGTGAACCGACCGGATGATCGCGGTAAGCGAATTCTGCCGAACGAAAGACCGGTCAGACCAGAAACCCGCCATCGGAATCGTCGCCTGCTTCTTCCATGAGCCGCCCAAGATCGGGGATGGTCACGTGACGTTTGCCTTCCAGCAAGATCACACCTTCCTTTTTCAGAGCTGAAATCTGACGGCTGACCGTCTCAAGCGTAAGTCCCAGATAATCCGCCATGGCTTCTCGGGTCAGGGGCAGATCGAACACGATCTGTCCCGACAGGCCCTTTTGGCCAATCGACGCATCCCGCCGGGCAATGATCGAAATCAGACTGGCAATCTTTTCGCGCGCTGTCTTGCGACCCAGAACCAGCATCCATTCGCGGGCGGCATCAAGCTCGTCCAATGTCATCTGTAGCAAGCGATGCGCGATGTGTGGCGTTTCGCCCATCAGCTCTTCGAATGGTTTCTTGCGGAAACAGCACATCACGACATCTGTTGTCGCCTGTACATCATAAGGTGCAACGTCGCGCCCCGGTCGACCGACGAAATCGCTGGGCAGAAGCAGACCGACCATCTGGGTGCGACCGTCTTCCATGGTTTGCGTCAGCGATGCGATTCCCGATACGACCGAGCCGACGAAATTCATCTGGTCACCCGACCAGATGATGGTCTGACCCGCCTCGAAACTGCGGTAATATTTAATGGCATCAAGCGCTTCCAGCTCGTCCGCATCACAGCGGGCGCAGACCGCGCGATGTCGTATCGGGCAGTCTTCGCAATTGGAGTGATCAAACTGTGCTTTAATTGTCATCTGCGTTTCCACTTGATCTCCGTCAAAGCACCTAAGTCGCCTGCCCCCTAAGGGTATCTTCATGATAGTGAAACCACAATTGGCAAAGCTTGGACTTTTTGACGCGAAAGTACCGCGTTACACAAGCTATCCCACAGCGCCGCATTTCAACAATGACGTTGGGGCGGACATGTTTGGCGACTGGATTTCGGGAATCAAACCCGGCAGCGCCATATCCCTTTATATCCACGTCCCGTTCTGCCGCAGGCTGTGCTGGTTCTGCGCCTGCAGGACGCAAGGCACACAAACCGACAATCCGGTGATTGCCTATGTCGATGTTCTGAAAGCCGAGCTGGACCTGCTGGCGGCGCGCCTGCCCGCGGGTGTGGTGCTGTCGCGCCTGCACTGGGGCGGCGGTACGCCGACGTTGCTGAACGCCCAGCTGATGCGCGATCTGGCACAGCACATTCTGGGGATCGTCCCCATGGGGCCGGATGCCGAATTCTCGGTTGAAATCGATCCGAACGAGATTGACGAGGCGCGTCTGGATGCGCTGGCAGAGGCGGGCATGAACCGCGCCTCGATCGGGGTGCAGGATTTCGACGATGAAATCCAGAAAACCATTGGCCGCATTCAAAGCTACGATACCACGCGCGATGCAATCGACATGATCCGCGCACGTGGCATTGCCAGCCTGAATGCGGACATCCTTTACGGGCTGCCACACCAGACAAAAGCCCGGATGACGGAAAGCGTGCAGAAGCTTCTGTCGCTCAGCCCGGACCGCGTGGCGCTTTATGGGTATGCCCATGTGCCGTGGATGGCCAAACGGCAGCAGCTGATCCCGTCGGACGCACTGCCAACGCCCGAACAACGGCTGGAACTGTTCGACACCGCCCGCCGCCTGTTCCTGTGGGACAACTACGCCGAGATCGGCATCGACCATTTTGCCACGCAGGATGACGGGCTGACCCATGCCCTGCGCGCGGGTCGTCTGAAGCGGAACTTTCAGGGTTATACCGACGACCTGGCCGATGTTCTGATCGGTGTCGGGGCCAGCTCGATCTCGCGCTTTCCACAAGGCTATGCGCAGAATGCCCCGGCTACGTCTGCTCATACCAAGGCCATTCGCAACGGGCAGTTTTCGACATCCCGCGGGCACCTGTTCAAAGGTCAGGATATTCTGCGCGCCCGTCTGATCGAAGCGCTGATGTGCGATTTCCGGATCGATTCGGCTGAAATCCTGCGCGATCACGATATCTCGGTCGCAGCGCTGAACGACATGTATCGCGCTGCCAACGCCTCATTCGACGGGCTGCTGCAAATCAGCGACGAGGGGCTGTTTATCCCCCCCGAGGCGCGCGCGCTGACCCGGATGGTTGCCCGCAGCTTTGACGCATACGACCTCAGCAAAGCCGGGCACAGCTCGGCGATCTGACCTCTCTTTTTGCGGGCAACATTCAGCCCGTAAAGCACAAAACACATCGGGGGCTTGACGCACGCCTGCGGTTTTTCCCACACTCAAGCTGTGGGGTGATGTTTCGCCCTGCGGCCTGAGGCGGGCAAATTACAGACAGTCCTAGCTGACGCGACTGCGTCGGATGGCCCTTTTCGTGCAGCCATTCTGCAACCTGAAAGAGGGACAACACTCATGCGCGTATTCACCGTCCTCGGGCCCAGCCAGTCGGGCAAATCTACCCTGGTCGAGGCCATCAGCCGCCTCGACGGGCGCCCGACCACATTCGATGTTTCCGGAACCGTGCACTTGCACGGTTTTTCTTACCTGGACGAGCCCTGGTGCGCGATCGATGTGGATGGGGGTGGCGATTCCCTCGCTTATGTCGGCCCTGCCATGGCAATCTCGGATGCTGCCGTTATCGTGGTACCACCCGATCCAAATGCCGCCGTGCTGTGCGCGCCCTATCTTCGGCTGGTGGAAGAGGCGGGCATTCCCTGTTTTCTTTTCATCAACCGCATGGATAACCCCAATGGCCGCATCCGCGACATCATCGCGGCGCTGCAAACCTATTGCACGCACCACATCGCCCTGCGTCAGGTTCCGATCCGCGAGGGCGACACGATCATCGGCGCGGTCGATCTGATCTCGGAACGGGCGTGGAAGTATCAGGAGGGCCAGCCGTCGGCCCTGATTGAGCTACCCAAATCTGTCGAGGATCGAGAGCAGGAAGCGCGGACCGAGTTGCTTGAGACGCTTTCCGATTTCGATGATCACCTGCTGGAACAATTGATTGAAGACAAACAGCCCCCAAGCGATGAGGTTTATGAACTGGCCGCGCAAGTTCTGCAGAATCATCAGTTGATCCCCGCTTGTCTGGGCGCCGCAAGCCACGGCAACGGGCTGACGCGCCTGATGAAAGCGCTGCGTCATGAGGCCCCCGAGTTTGATATTGCTGCCGGACGGGACGAGGCCGCCGAAAGCGCCCGTGCCATCGCGGGCTTTGCGGATGTCAAAAAGCATATCGGAAAGATCATCGTTCTGCGCGGCCTTGGGGACGGGGTAAAAGCGCATGAGGCGTTGGGCGGTGAAACGGTCGGCAACCTGACAACTCTGGACGCCAAGACCCAGATCGCCACGCTGGAGGCTGGGCAGATCGGGCTGGCGGTCAAATCCGATCACCTCAACCCCGGATACATTTATGACAGTTCTTCTGCGACGGAACTGCCGGAATGGGCGTCGTCTCATCCGGTTGCGCATCGTCAGGTCGTCTCGCCCGCGCATGAGCGGGACGATGTGCGCCTGTCAAACGCCCTGAGCCGTCTGGCCGAAATCGATCCGGGCCTGCACCTGCAACAGGATGAGATGAGCGGCCATTCGATCCTCGGCTCGCAGGGACCGCAGCACATGCGCCGCGTGACCGCCAAGCTGGCCGAGGATTTCGGGATCGAGATCGAGGCGGAACAGGTGGAAACCGCCTATCGCGAAACCATCCGCGCAACGGTTGAGCATCGCCATCGCCATCGCAAACAGTCCGGCGGCGCGGGGCAATTTGCAGATGTGGTGATTTCGGTCGCGCCTTTGCCGCGCGGATCGGGGTTCCAGTTCGATGAGGTGGTCAAGGGCGGTGCCGTTCCCAAGAACTACATCCCGTCTGTGGAACACGGGGCCAAGGACGCATTGGAACAAGGCCCCGAAGGCTTTCCCGTAGTTGATGTCAAAGTGACCCTGAGCGATGGCAAACACCACAATGTGGACAGTTCGGATTATGCCTTCCGGACCGCAGGCAAGAACGCGGTGCGTGAGGCATTGCCACAGGCCAAACCTGTCGTCCTGCAACCGATCCTGAGCGCCGAGATACACCTGCCCTCGGCTTTTGTGGGCGATCTCGTACCAACGATCAGCACCCTTCAGGGGCAGGTTCTGGGATTTGAGGGCAACCCGAATGCGACGGGCTGGGAGATATTCAACGCCCAGTTGCCCGCCGTTGCCGAGGACGAACTGCACCGCAC
>NZ_JBXWSG010000100.1:0-12820 GCF_059613305.1 Ruegeria sp. BHSB056
GCAGATGCTGTTCACCGAAACGCTGGAGTACCAGCAGGAGGTGAGCGAGCGTCTGGGGCTTACCAACATTCGCATCATCCGGGCCGAGGATGCAGAAGTTGAGCGCGAAGACCCATACGGCGCGTTGCGCCTGCGCGACACGGACGCGTGCTGCAACCTGCGCAAGACGTTCCCGCTGCAAAAAGCACTGGTGGGGTTCGATGGCTGGATAACCGGACGCAAGCGGTTTCAGGCAGGCACGCGCGCCACTCTGGAATTCTTCGAGGTCGAGGACGGAACAGGCCGGATCAAGGTCAACCCGCTGGCCCATTGGGCACCCGAGGATGTGCGCGCCTATATGGAAGAAAACAACCTGCCCCGGCACCCGCTGGTGGCCAAAGGATACCCTTCGATCGGCTGTGCGCCCTGCACCTCGCCGGTCAAAGAGGGCGAAGACCCCCGCGCCGGACGCTGGCGCGACCAGAACAAGGAAGAATGCGGCATCCATTTTGTCGATGGCAAGATGATGCGCGTCGGAGAGAAAACATGAACGTAATCGTAACGGATCAGGGCTTTTCGCCCGATGACTGGACCGACGGCTTTGTCACTCTGGATGATGCCGCCAATGACGTGGTCGCGCTGGACGTCAGTTCCGAGACTGACCCAGACGAACTGTATGACCGGTTGGGCGGCACCAGGCTGGTTCGGGTGGACTTCCCGTCTTTCGCAGATGGTCGCGGATTTACCATCGCTCGCACATTGCGCCTGAAGGGCTACAAAGGTCGGCTGCGCGCCAAAGGGCATGTGCTTGCCGATCAATACGCCATGGCGCGCCGCAGCGGCTTTGACGAGGTCGAGATCGACGGAGAACTGGCAGACCGCCAACCCGAGAATCAGTGGCTGGCCCGCGCGAACTGGAAAGAGAATAACTATCAGGCTCGCCTGCGCGGCTGATCCCGCGATTGCCAGCCTGTGACGCAAAGGGGGCAATCTGTCCCCTTTTCCTGACTTGGATCAAAGATTAAACGGAGATGTCGGTTTAGCAGACCGGCAGGTAAACGATGACAGAGATGAAGCCCGTGAGCGAAGCAACCGCCGTAAAAGTCCCCGTCCTGCCGGACGCGCAAACTGTAACCGATGTCAAACACTGGACCGACAGCCTGTTTTCTTTCAAGGTGTCGCGCCCGGCCTCGCTGCGTTTCCGCTCGGGCGAGTTTGTGATGATTGGTCTTCTGGGCGACAACGGCAAGCCGTTGCTGCGCGCCTATTCCATCGCCTCGCCCTCGTGGGATGAAGAGCTGGAGTTTTATTCGATCAAGGTTCAGAACGGCCCGCTGACCTCAAAATTGCAACATATCAAACCGGGTGACCAGATCATCCTGCGTCCAAAACCGGTTGGCACCTTGGTGCATGACGCCCTGCTGCCCGGCAAACGCCTGTGGTTCTTTGCGACCGGCACCGGCTTTGCGCCCTTTGCCTCGCTGCTGCGTGAACCGCAGACCTATGAGGATTATGATGAGGTCATCATCACCCACACCTGTCGCGAAGTGGCAGAGCTGGAATATGGCCGTCAACTGATCGACAGCATCCGTCAGGACGAACTGTTGGCCGAACTGATCGGTGAAGGATTTGCCGACAAGATCCGCTATTACCCGACTACCACACGGGAAGAGAGCCCCAAGATGGGCCGCATCACTACCTTGCTTCAGGACGGCACCGTGTTTTCCGACCTGGGTATTGACGGCGGCATCAAGCCTGAAACCGATCGTGCAATGGTCTGCGGTTCGCTGGCTTTCAACTTGGATATCAAGGAAATCCTAGAAGGGTTTGGATTGCGCGAAGGTGCCAACTCGGAACCCAAGGAGTTTGTTATCGAAAAAGCCTTTGTCGGTTAAAGTGGGCTTGCGTTCAGGACTTGGCCGCCCTGAACGCGAAAAACACCGGCAGAAAACAAGTTTTTTCGCATTACCCTGTATTTATGCCGCTTGAAGTGCGGCCCTGCCCGGTTTAAATTCCGGGCTCGAAATTCTGCAATCATCAAAGGAATGAACCCATAGCTCGCAGACCTCACAACGCGCCGCCACAAAGAGACACCGGCCCGCGCGTCAATGATAAGATCCGTGCCCCCGAAATTCGCCTGATTGGCGCCGAAGGTGAAAACGTCGGGGTGGTTCATCCCGCCAAAGCCATGCAGATGGCCGCAGATGCAGGTCTTGATCTGGTCGAAATCTCGCCTAACGCAAACCCGCCGGTCTGCAAGATCATGGATTTCGGCAAATTCAAATACGAAACGCAAAAACGCGAAGCCGAAGCCCGCAAGAAGCAAAAGATCATCGAGGTAAAAGAGGTCAAGTTCCGGCCAAACACCGACACGCATGACTATGACGTCAAAATGAAGAACGTCTTTAAGTTTCTGGAAAAGGGCGACAAGGTCAAAGTCACCCTGCGCTTTCGTGGCCGTGAAATGGCACACCAAAACCTGGGTCGCGAGTTGCTGGAACGTGTGGCTGAAGACATCAAAGAGGTCGGCAAGATAGAAAACATGCCGAAGATGGAAGGCCGTCAGATGGTCATGATGATCGGCCCGCTTCCGCATAAGTAATCGAAAACCAGTTGAAAGACTAAGGGCTCTCGCTGACTTAGCGAGAGCCTTTTTTGTTCTCACGGTGCTAGATAGCAACAGCCAGTGCGCGACCAAGTTTTTGTACTAGCTCCTCAATATGGGCGTCCTCGATGATAAAGGGCGGCGCCAGCAGGACATGATCGCCATTCCGGCCATCCCGCGTGCCAGCCATAGGATAGCAAATCAACCCTTCGGCCAGCGCTGCCTTTTTCACCTTTCCTGCGATGCCACGTGATGGATCAAAGGGTGCCTTGGAGTCACGGTCAGCGACCAGTTCAACACCACAGAACAACCCGCGCCCACGGATATCTCCCACGTTCGGGTGCTGTCCGAATGCAGCCTCGAGGGCGGATTGCAGCTTGTTGCCCATGACCCCGGCACGCGCTGGTAATTCCCGTTCGGTCAACTCACGGACTACCGCCAATGCGGCGGCTGTGGCGACCGGATGACCGACATAGGTATGCCCATGCTGGAAAAACCCTGATCCGTCCCGGATAGCGTCATAGATTTTGCTGGTGCACAGCATAGCTCCGATTGGTTGATATCCGGCCCCCAACCCCTTGGCAATACACAGAATATCTGGCGCGATGCCGTCATGATCGCAGGCAAACATGTGACCGGTTCGGCCCATACCGCACATCACCTCATCCAAAATCAGCAACACACCATAGTGGTCGCAGATTTCGCGAATACGCTTGAAGTACCCTTCAACCGCCGGGACCGCACCAAGGGTGGCCCCAACCACTGGTTCGGCCATAAATGCCATGACCGTATCGGGACCCAGCCGCAGGATTTCAGATTCCAGCTCATTCGCCACACGCTGGCCATAGTCAAAGCTGCTCTCGTCTTCCGATTTTTCGGCATATTCGTAGCAGGCTGAGATATGGGTCATCTCGATCAGCATCGGGGCGAATTGCGCCCGTCTCCATGCGTTACCCCCAGCGGACAAAGCCCCTAAAGTGTTGCCGTGATAGCTTTGCTTTCGCGCGATAACGTGACGGCGTTCAGGTTGTCCGATTTCTAGAAAGTACTGGCGCGCCAGTTTGATTGCCGCTTCGGTCGCCTCGGACCCGCCCGAAACAAAATACACCCGGTCCAGATCCCCCGGCGCGTGCCGGATCAACAATTCAGCCAAAGCCTCGGCCGGTTCCGATGTCATGAACCCGGTATGTGCAAAAGCGATCTGTTCCACCTGTTGCTGTACCGCTTGGATCACGGCCTGATTCGAATGGCCCAGACAAGACACCGCCGCATCACCGCAATCCAGGTAACGCTTGCCCTCTGCATCAATTAGATAACAGCCATCGCCACCGATCGCGACAGGGAGGTCCGATTTCGTGTGACGTGGGAAAACATGACTCATTTCTGTGCCCTTCCAAGCAATTCAACTAATGCTGCGACCGAAGCCGCGTTATCTGCCCACGGTCTGCCATCGGCCCCCGTCAGACTGTTTTCAAAACCAACCCGCACGTCACCACCGCGTCGCGCAGCCTCGGCCAGACAGGCATGTTCTTGCGCTCCAAAGGCGCACACCATCCAACGAGCCTGGCATTTTGGAAAGGCGTCGAGATCGGATGGCATAGATTGTTGGCACTCGCTGTATCGCCCCAGAACAAGCAAACGATCTGTCTGATCCGCCTGTACGATGCCCAAAGCGAGCCACTGGTCCAGTAAGTGTGCATCGTCAGCGTCATACAGAATATGCTGAACCCGCGTGCTCTGATCCGCGCATTGTGCATAGACCCTGGGCGCAAGGTTCAGGTCGCGGGCGATTTCACGCACCGAGATTGAGGCCCATTCAGGTCGCACCTTTTGCAAACAGTCCAGTTGCGATGCTACGTCAAACCGCCCAACGGCTTCGGTCGTGATCTGTAGCTCCATTTTTGGAACCTCTCGCTGCAATTCCGAGAGCGTTTCCAGGTACAATCCGGCGTCCAGTGAATGCCGTCCGTCAGAATCCCGAATATGCAGATGCAACCCATCCGCACCTGCGGCATGGCAATCCCGTGCAGATATAACGATCTGGTCAATCCTGAGCGGCAAGGCGGGATGATCCAACGCGTTCCGCCGGGCACCGTTTGGCGCAACCAGAATGTAGGGCCTGTCCAAGCTGTCAGTTGTTTTTGATGTCATAGCACCACCCAAGTCTTTGCCTTCAGTTAGAGTCTCCGGATGACGTTTTCAATTTACACAAAAGAAAACATATGTTTCTTTTTGCTATGGCACCCACCCTTACAGCCTTGACCAGCCAAATTCGACGCGAGATCGACGAGATGCCTGCGCACATGCAAGTCGCGGCGAAATATATCATCGACCATCCCGGTGATTTCGGCCTGAACCCGGTCCGGGTGACCGCTGACCGGATCGGCATCAGCACCAGTGTTCTTGTTCGACTGGCGCAGCGTATGGGTTTCGACAGTTTTGACGCCTTCCGCCACCCATTTCGCCTTGCCCTCACAACAGACAGCGAAGACAGGATAGGTCAAGAGTGGCTAACCACATCACCCGGCCAAGACCTTTTCCACGGCGCACAGGCCAGATTCGCGCGCAATGAGATGAATGTTGTGTCCCGCTCTCTGCGTCTGATGGAGCCGAATTTGGCCAAGCGTGCCGTTGAGTACATGGTGTCTGCACGTCGCTGTTATGTGACCGCCACAAGGGCCAGCCATGCGCTGGCCTATTATTTTCACTACGCCGGCCGCATGGCCCATCCCGGATTACAGCTGATACCTCGGCACATGGGCTCGGCCATCGACGACCTAGTCGAGGCCACGTCCGAGGATTGTTTATTTGCCGTCACGGTCCATCCCTATTCCGCAGATACGATCCAGTCGATGCGCTTTGCCCGCGACCGAGCCATGAAGATTGTGTTGCTGTCGGATAGCGAGGTGATTGCCCCCGGCGTAAATCCGGATGTGGTTCTGAGCGTCAGCACCCGCACATTACATCCGTTTTCAAGCTTTTCTGGCGCGATGGCGGTTCTGGAATGCCTGCTTGGTCATCTCTTTGATGCAGGGGGCGAAGCTGCCCGGGATAGGGTCGAACAGTTTCAGAAAGCGCGGGAGGACACCGGCGCGTATTGGCGACCCGGCGTGTTGCCAAGGATGAGAAAACCCTAGAATATCAGTAATAAATTGGCCGCAAGCGCGGTGTGATATGCCATATCACGAACCTTGGCGGCGGTCAGTCGTTTCGTTTCGCTCGCGGCTGAGGTCTGGTCGGGATTTCCTTCAGCAATCCGCCAACACCCATTCCGGCAATATCTGCACCTGTTGTTTCAATCCCGCATGCAACACGCGACAGCACCCAATCCGCCCCATTCAACGCCGGAGAGCGGGCGCATCCCGGCAAGCCGATCACAGGTCGGCCCTGCAAGTCCCCCAGAAACAGCAGGTTTCCCGGATCAACCGGCATACCAAAGCGATCAATCGTCCCACCGGCCTGCCGAACGGCCGACGGTGCGACATCGTTCGGATCCGAGGTGGCCGATCCCGTCAATATCATCAGAAGATCGCCCTTCCCCTTAGAAATCGCGCTGGTCAAGGAATCTGTTCGATGCGGAACAATCTGCGCCTGCGCAAGCTCCATTCCCAATGCCTCGACCCGTCCCCGAATGGCCGCAATCCCCTTCTCGTTCGGTGGGCCACCGGGAATATCCGTGACAACAAGCCCGGCTGTCCGATGAACAGGCCGCGCCAAACGCACAGCCCCTTGTGCCAGCCCGGCGGCGCGCCGAACATCAGCCTCGGGCACAGCGTATGAGATGACCTTGATGGTCGCCACCATGCCGTTCGCCCCCATTTGCTGGTATTGCGGAACGGTCGCAACGGTAATCATCGGATTGACCAGATTGAACAATTCAAGTGCACGAACATCAAGCACGGCAACCCCAGGCCCGTCGGCCAAAAGGTTTACCCGCCCGGTAAATGCCTCGGTTACCCGCAAGTTGGCTGAAGCTGGATCAGGTGCCAACGCAGACGCCAGCTTGCGCGCCGCCTGATCTTCATGGCAATCACCTGTATCCAGCCGGGCAACAATGACCTCGTTTAGACCAGCCTTTTCCAGTTGCGCCACATGTTCCGAGCGCAATTCGAGCCCTTTGCGAAGCTTTCGCCCATCCGCTTTAACCGAATGCGCCAGAATGGCCCCCTCTGCCCGGGACACCGGTACAGGCCCAAATTTCATGCTTTCCCTCGAAGAACTGCAGTGATCTGCGCCAGTATCGCAACCGCGATTTCCGAGGGACCGGCTGCCCCGATATCCAGGCCAATGGGCCCATGAATGCCGGAGATTTGCGCATCGGTGAAACCGGCCGCTTTCATACGCTCAATGCGCTTGGCGTGGGTGCGTGTTGACCCTAATGCACCAATATAGAACACATCGGCGTCCAATGCGGCTTGTAGCGCCGGATCATCAAGTTTTGGGTCATGTGTCAGCAAAACAATCGCGGTCCGCGCGTCCAAACCCAGCTTCGCAACGGCTTCATCCGGCCAATCCGTCAGGATCGTTTCGCCGGGAAAACGCGCACTGGACGCGAAGGCGTCACGTGGATCGATGATGGTTGGATCGTAGCCCGCAATCCGCGCCATCGGCACCAGAGCCTGCGCAATGTGAACCGCCCCAACGACCAGCAACCTAAGCGGCGGGTTGTGCACTGCGACAAAGGTCTGGCCATCTTCTTCGAACCCTGACCGATCCATGCGCAGCCTGTCGGCATAAGCATTGCGGCGCAACGCCCTGCGCCCGGTCTCGACATTGACTTCGTAGGCAATGGGCGCACGAGCGGCCCGAGCGGCAACCAGTTCCGCCAACATAGGTTCGGACAGGACTTTTCCTATGGGTTCGACAAGAATGCGTATGGTCCCCCCACAGGCCAAACCAACCGCAAAGGCATCGTCGTCACTGACCCCGAATTCAAGCAAACGCGCTTCGCCTTCGTCAATGGCTTCAAGCGCCTCGACGATAACAGCACCCTCGACACATCCGCCAGAAACGGAACCTTCGATCCGACCATCGCCACCAATCACCAATTGGGATCCCACCCGCCGCGGCGCACTGCCCCAGGTTTCGACAACTGTAGCGAGCGCCGCGCCGCGCCCGCTGCGGTGCCAGTCAAGCGCCGTTTCAGGACTGTTGTCGAATCGCTCCATCGGAACCTCCGGATGACCTATGACACCAACATAAGCGGGATTTGCGGGATGAAAAGCGCACCAAGCTTACCAAAAGGTCTATATTGAACCCCATAAGGCAACGCCACGGCCTGAAAGATATTCAACAAATCATAGCATTGATTGTTTGTGACCCGAGTTCTAGCCTGTACAGGCAACCGGCATCGGGTCTGGCTTGCATACCAAAAAATTCAAAGATCGGAGACATGCAGTTGAAACGATTTCTTGCACTGGGCGCGGCAGTTGGTCTTTTGACTTCAACCGCAGCGTGGGCTGACACATTCCAACGCTATGGAGAGGTTGAAGGCTGGAAAGTCTTCATCGACAATGAAAAGAAATCCTGCCTGATCGAGGCCGTCGATGATGCGGAAAACGTCGTTCAGATGGGCCTGACCGAAGATCGCGGTGTCGGATATGTCGGCGTGTTCACCAAGGCTGAAACCGATATCAAACGTGGCGAGACGCAAGAAGTCGCCATCCTGCTGGGCGACAACATCTATCTGGGTGAAGCGACCGGCATGAAAGGTAACATCACCAAAGGCTATTCCGGTGGATATGTCCTGTCGGACAGCCCTCAGTTCGCGGATGATCTGGCCAAGAAAAAGGTCATGATCGTTTTCCCCGAGACATCCTATGCCTTCACGGTCGATCTGACAGGCACTTACAAAGCCATGGAGATGGCCCGCAAGTGCAACGAAGAGCAGCTGTCGTAAGCTGCTAGTCGGAAAGCGCGGCCATCAGCCGTGCTTTCTGCCCCTGGTCGTCGGGTTGTGAAATCGCTGTGGCCAAGTCTTCGAGTGAGGCAATCGAATGCCCTGCGCGAAAACTGTCAACATGCGGCAGCATCGCGGCAACGCCTTGCGCCCTGGGTGCGAACCCGTCCCAACGCAACAAGGGATTCAGCCAGATCAGGCGTTTTGAGGAAAGGTGCAGACGCTCGATCTCTTTCCTGAGGAGCTCGGGATCACCCCGCTCGAGCCCGTCGGTGATCAGCAGAACGACCGCCCCTTGCCCCATCACCCGGCGTGACCAGTCCCGATTGAATTGATGCAGACACTCTCCGATGCGAGTGCCGCCCTCCCAATCCTGCGCCTCGGCCCCTGCGGCGGCAAGTGCCGCGTCTACATCCCGTTGGTGCAGGTGGCGCGTTATGTTGGTCAGGCGTGTGCCGAATGTGAATGCATGGACCTTGGCCCAACCAGCACCCTTGGCGTTCGATACCGTGTGCAGGAAATGCAAGATGATCCGACTGTACTGGCTCATCGAGCCGGAAATATCGCAAAGCGCGACAAGATTTGGCCAGCGTGGTTTGGGTTGTAGCCTCGCTATGTCGCGCAACTCACCCCCTTGCCGCATGGCCGCGCGCAAGGTGCGGGCACGGTCGATGCGGTGCCCCAGATGACTGGTCTGCCCGCGGCGTGATTCAATTGGCTTTACTGGCAGTGTCATCCGCGCCAAAACGCGCTTGGCCTGCGCGATTTCGGCGGTGCTCATCTGCTCGAAGTCCAGATTGCGCAGCCGCTCTTCGGACGAAGCGGTTTGGGTTGCGTCGATTTCGATCTCGGTTTCGCCTTCCTCTTGCCCGGCAGCGTCCGGCAAATCACGCTCAACCCCGTCCAGCAACGCCTCAGCCGCGCGCTTTTCACCGGCGTCGGCCTTGCGCTCTTCCTGAACGCCCCGAATGGCAGGAAGCATCATCGCCATCATGTGTTCCATGTAACGCGGGTCTCGCCAGTACATTCGGAAGACTTGCGCAAAAACCACGCGGTGTTCCGGGCGGTTCACGAAACAGGCGTGTAAGGTCCAGTAGAAATCCTGTTTCTCGGAAAAACCTGCCGCTTGCACGGCACGAATAGCGTCGATCACGCGACCGGGTCCGATCGGCAACCCTGCCTTTCTGAGTGCGCGGGCAAAATGGGTGATGTTGTGCGCCAGCTTTGGGTTGTCCGGGATATCCAGCGCTAGATGTTCGGCCATCAGACGCTATGGGGGCTCTGCCCCCATACCCCTGGAGTATTTGGAAAAAGATGAAACATCAGACCGGTTCGAGCGTGGCCTTGGCCTCGTCGAGGATGCGTTTGGCCTCGGACCCCTGAAGTTTTTGAATGTCGTCCTGATATTTTAGGATCGCACCCAGCGTGTCGCCGATCACCTCGGGGCTGAGGTTCAACACATCCAGCGCCAACAGGCATTTCGCCCAGTCGATGGTCTCGGCCACACCGGGTTTCTTGAACAAATCCTCGGTGCGCAAACGTTGAACGAAGGCTACAACCTCGCGACTAAGCCCTTCCGCAGCTTCAGGCGCGCGCGCATGCAGAATTTCGATCTCACGTTCGAAATCGGGATAATCAACCCAGTGATACAGGCAGCGACGCTTGAGGGCATCGTGCACTTCGCGGGTCCGGTTCGACGTGACAATTACAATCGGTGGTTCGGGTGCTGCAACAGTGCCCAGTTCAGGAATCGTGACCTGAAAATCACTCAGTGCTTCCAGTAGAAAGGCTTCGAACGGTTCATCGGTCCGGTCCAGTTCGTCGATCAGAAGAACCGGCGCTCCATTTTCGTCCGGGCGCATTGCCTGCAACAAGGGGCGTTCGATCAGGTATTCATCCGAAAACAGTTCCGCCTGCAACGCGCCCCTGTCGGCCCCACCTGCGGCCTCGGCCGTTCGGATCGCGACCATCTGCGCCGGAAAGTTCCATTCGTAAACGGCAGAAGACGCATCCAGACCTTCGTAGCATTGCAGACGGATCAGGCGCCGGTTCAACCCGGATGCCAGAGCCTTGGCGATCTCGGTCTTTCCCACCCCTGCCTCGCCTTCCAGAAACAACGGGCGTCCAAGCTTCAGCGACAGGAACACAACCGTCGCAAGGGCGCGACCACAGACATAGCCCTGACGACCCAGCATCTGCTGCACGGCATCGATGGAAACTGGCTGTGTCATGAAACCCCTTTCTGCTTTAGGGATAAACAGGTCATGCAACCGTCTGGCCGTCAAGGCCTCAACCTTGCTCAGAGCTACGACGTTCAGGTCGGTTGACAAGATTTTCTTTGCGGCTTGCGCGGACGCAGTTGGTCTTTCGCAACAGCTATGCTAGCGGAAGGCCATGACCGACACCCTTACGCTCCGCCGCCCCGACGACTGGCACCTGCATCTGCGCGATGGCGCGATGCTACAGGCCGTCCTGCCCGAAACCGCGCGCCATTTCGCCCGTGCGATCATTATGCCGAACCTAGTGCCGCCGGTTGTGCGTGGCGACCAAGCTGTCGCCTATCGAGACCGCATTCTGGCGGCCCTTCCCGACGGTATGACGTTCGAGCCGCTGATGACCCTGTATCTGACCGAAAATACAGATGCCGCAGATGTCGCAGCGGCCCATGCCAGCGGTGTGATCAAAGCCGTCAAGCTGTATCCTGCCGGGGCTACGACCAACTCTGCCTCGGGTGTGCGCGATTTCGACAAAGTGCGCCCGGTGCTTGAGAAGATGGCCGAAATCGGCTTGCCCATGTGCGTACATGGCGAGGTGACGGATCCCGAGATCGATATATTTGACCGCGAAGCCGTGTTCATCGACCGTGTTCTTGATCCGATCCGCAGATCGACACCGGGCTTGCGTGTGGTGATGGAACATATCACCACGTCCAATGGTGTGGATTATGTCAAAGCCAACGCGATTGATCTGGGTGCAACGATCACGGCGCATCACCTGATTATCAACCGCAACCACATCTTAGTTGGTGGCATCAAACCGCATTACTACTGCCTTCCCGTTGCCAAGCGCGAAGAACACCGTCTGACCCTGCTATCCGCTGCAACATCGGGCGATGCGCGGTTTTTTCTGGGTACAGACAGCGCCCCGCACACGGATGCAAACAAGGAAATGGCTTGTGGCTGTGCCGGTTGTTTCACAGCGACCAACACTATGTCTTTGGTCGCCGAGATGTTTGACCGGGAAGGTGCTTTGGACAAGCTGGAAGGATTTGTGTCGCTCAACGGGCCAGGTTTCTATCGCTTGCCCGTGAACCAGGAGATGATCACCCTGACCAAGGGTGAGCCCGTTTCGTATCCCTCAAAGATTGACACAGGCGATGGACCGGTCACTGTGTTTGACCCGGGCTTTCCGTTGCACTGGCGCGTGGCTTAACCCGCCACTTGTTCGGCCAAATCGCGAGCACGTCCCCCGGTGCGCAGCATCGACCAGATCGTGTCCGCCTCATCCGCGCCGATCAGCTTGGTCGCTTTGTCGCGCACGCGATCCTCGCGGTCAGACAGCGATATTGGGTTCAGCAGATCATGCGTTGCTTCACGGCGAATACCATCGCGACGCAGCAGGGACAGACGCGCCTGCGTTTCTGACAGGCTGTCATCTGCCTCGACCGTGATGCGGTCGCGCAAAGACGTAACACGCGGGTCAAGGCAGACCCTGTCAGTGAAACTGACTGGCAAAGCCGTATCATATCCCAGCGCCTGCATCGCGATCACTGTCCGATAGGAAAACTTGGCCCCCAGTCCGGTTGTCGGTGACAGCTGATTGCACACACTCATCCAGCGCGGATGCGTTTTTATCCGGATCTCGGCGACCTCGGGTTCTGCTATGTCCAACTCCCGCGCGGCTTCCAACGCGGCGTGAAGACCGTGGCAACAGGCGTGAAACTTGTGGCTGACCGTTTCAAACAGCCATTCATCGCCCAACCCATCCAGAGCAGTTTGGTCTGCCGCGCCTTGATGCGTTGCGCCAAACCCAAAAGGACCTTCCAGCGCGTCGGCGTTGGCCTGAAAACCGCGCTGCACCAGCAAGGCTGTCTCGACCCCTGCCGAAGCGGCAAGTCCGGCGTTATACGGCTTGCCCATGGTTCCGAACTGCGCCTTCAGCCCCGCCGCACGCGTTGCCGTCAGACCCAGAACCATTCGCATCTTGTTTGCGTTAAACCCCAGCAAACGGCCAACAGCAACTGCCGCCCCGAAGGCACCGGATGTTGCCGTCTGATGAAACCCTGCCTGATAGTGGCCGCGTCCAAGCCACAAGCCAATTCGGATTGAGGTTTCCAT
>NZ_JBXWSG010000101.1:0-12909 GCF_059613305.1 Ruegeria sp. BHSB056
TCGGCTCATCTCATCCTGGGGCTGGAGCAGGTCCCAAGGGTACGGCTGTTCGCCGTTTAAAGAGGTACGTGAGCTGGGTTTAGAACGTCGTGAGACAGTTCGGTCCCTATCTGCCGTGGGTGTAGGAGACTTGAGAGGAGTTGCCCCTAGTACGAGAGGACCGGGGTGAACGATCCACTGGTGGACCAGTTGTCGTGCCAACGGCAGTGCTGGGTAGCTATGATCGGACAGGATAACCGCTGAAGGCATCTAAGCGGGAAGCCCCCCTCAAAACAAGGTCTCCCTGAGGGCCGTGGAAGACCACCACGTCAATAGGCCGGAGATGTAAGCGCAGTAATGCGTTCAGTTGACCGGTACTAATCGCCCGATAGGCTTGATTTGATCCAGTAATGGAAAGACAAATCAAAAACATACACCAAATTGACAAAGGATGGCTGTGTCGCGCCAAGCGGCACTGTTGATTGACATAACAACTGTGCAGGAACGCGTATCCGCTTCGCGAATACGCTGCCTCCTGCGCGTCGCCTTTTTGCTTCGCAAAAAAGAGCGACGGGGATTTTCCTCGGTTTGGTGGTCATAGCGCAAGTGAAACACCCGGTCCCATCCCGAACCCGGAAGTTAAGCACTGCCGCGCCAATGGTACTTGGGCTTAAGCCCCGGGAGAGTAGGTCACCGCCAAACCTAGCAAAATCCCCAATTCTCTCTAAAACGATGAAAACAAATCTGACTCTGACGCGGGATGGAGCAGCCCGGTAGCTCGTCAGGCTCATAACCTGAAGGTCGCAGGTTCAAATCCTGCTCCCGCAACCAGCGTCAGAAAACCACAAACACTGCCCGTTCAGACTACAATTGATCCCCCGGATCAATTGCTTAACCTCTTAACTTCGTCAGCATCAGAACCTGAACCGCAGAGGATCATATCCTCTCACCGATACCAAAAACCAATAAGCCCGTTCAATCTACAAACAGTCCGCTAGACTGTTGGCTCAACGATCAAACCTCAAACACCTCATAACCTGATGGTTAGTGGTTCCGCTCAACGGGACAACCAGGCGACAATCTGGTCCGTTTCCGGTCTTCTGCGAGTGCGTAGTGGCATTTGGATCACCAGAGATCGGTCGGTTCGGAAAGACCTGGTATGTGCAACTGTCAGCTCGCCAGAGGCCAGGGCGTCTTCGATCAGGCAAAGGTGTCCCATAAGTATACCCGCGCCGGCCTTCGCCTCCTCAACAGCAAGACTGTAGAGGGAGAATTGAGCACCGCCTTTGACATTATGCAGGTCATAGCCAGAGTGCTGGGCCCATTTGGTCCAATCTTCACTCCACACCATATCGTGCAGCAACGGTAAATCCCGAAAACCGTTTTTGGGGTAAATATGGTCCATTAGCGCCGGGGCACAAACCGGCACGATCTCGTCCGGGCAAACGACCACCTGATTGGTCGTGTGGTCCGGTGGAGCGAAGAAGATCGACAGGTCGAACAGTTCGCGCCCAAGGCTCGGCGGCGCTTCCATTGCGGTGACGGAGAAACTGATGTCGGGAAAATGAGATCGGATCTGGCGCAGCCTTTTGGGGAGCCAAAGCTGAGCTATGGCAGGCAATGCAGCGATATTAAAATCTGCATTTGGTTTCAGGTTGCGCAGCGCCCGGGTCGCGTCGGCCAATTGGTCAAAAGCCCGGGTAAATCCAGCGACCAGCGATTGCCCCTCGGGTGTGAGTTCGACGCCCTGCGTTTGACGCCGGAAAAGGGGTGCTCCGGCCCAGCCTTCCAGCGTTTTGACGTGTTGCGAGATTGCACCCGGTGTGACGTTCAACTCTTCGGCCGCTGCGACAAAGCTGATGTGGCGCGCCGCCGCCTCGAAAGCGCGCATTGCGTTCAGTGGGGGCCCTTTGGGACGCTTTGGGGAAACGCTCATCACCTTAGCCTTAGTTTTTCTACGCCAAGAAATAACAAATCTGCTTTGCGAAGTCACGCAGCAGCAGTCACAGTGGACGAAACAGGAGGATGTCAGATGACACTTGCACATAGAGACTGGGTGCCTGCCGCAAGCGAAACGCTGGTTCAGAATATCGCAACAAAGACAGCATCGGCCTCGTCTGGCGACTTATTGGGCCGGATCGCGCATCTGGCAGAGGAAAACCGCCGCATTCACGAGAAAGAGTGTTTCAACCTCAACCCCGCGACTAATGTCATGAACCCCAAGGCCGAGGCGCTTTTGTCGTCGGGCATCGGGTCGCGGCCTTCGCTGGGCTATCCCGGTGACAAATATGAAATGGGGCTGGAAGCAATCGAAGAAATCGAAGTCATCGCGGCTGAGCTTTGTGCAGAGGTCTTTGATGCCCGGTTTGCAGAGGTTCGCGTGCCGTCGGGCGCAATTGCAAATCTTTATGGCTTCATGGCGACCTGTAAGCCGGGGGATACAATCATTGCTCCGCCCGCAACGATCGGCGGCCACGTGACCCATCATACCGCGGGCTGTGCGGGACTGTTCGGCCTGCGCACGATCGAAGCCCCGGTTAACACAAATGGTTACACAGTCGATCTGGACAAGCTGCTCAATCTGGCGCGGGCTGAGCGCCCCAAGCTGATCACGATCGGTGGAAGTCTGAACCTTTTTGAACACCCTGTTGCCGAGGTGCGGGCCATTGCGGACGAAGTTGGTGCGAAAGTCATGTTCGATGCCGCGCATCAGTGCGGGATAATCGCGGGGCGAGCATGGTCGAACCCGTTGAATGAGGGCGCGCATTTCATGACCATGAGCACCTATAAAAGCCTTGGTGGTCCGGCGGGTGGATTGATCGTGTCAAATGATGCCGACATCGCCAAAGCATTGGATGCCATTGCTTTTCCCGGGATGACGGCCAATTTCGATGCCGCCAAGACGGCCGCGCTTGCGGTTACCATGCTGGATTGGAAAGATTTTGGTCAGGCGTACGCGAACGAGATGATTGCACTGTCAAAAGCACTGGCTGCCGCGTTGGATGCGCGGGGTGTCCGCGTCTATGCGGGCGCGGAAGGCTTCACCAATTCGCATCAGTTCGCGGTTCTGGCGGAGCCCTATGGCGGAGGGCAGGCTGCATCGAAGAAACTTCGCGAAAGCGGGTTCCTTGCGTGCGGCATCGGATTGCCCGTCAAACCGGTAGAAGGGGATTTGAATGGGTTGCGGATCGGCACTCCTGAGTTGGTTCGCTGGGGTATGACCTCTCGAGATGCCGGGCGCCTCGCCGATTTGATCAGGCGAGGACTGGACGGCGCGCCTGTCGCTTTAGAAGTCTCTGCCTGGCGCAGTGAATTCGACACGCTGCATTTCGTGAACTAGGCGCAAGCGGCCACCACATCCGCCCGGTCTGGTGGCCCCTATCAACTGTTTTCCTGAATAATCGCGTCAATCCTGGCCAATGTAGCAGAGTTGACGGCGACACCTTTTTGACCTGCCGCAAGGCGACATGCACGGCGCCCATCGCCGGGCAGGTGCGCGCCGTCCTGATTTCTGATCGACGCGACCAGGTCAGAAATTGCGTTTGAAAACAGCCCATTTGACGAAACCGCAGGGTCAATAGCGATGAAGAACTGCCCGGTTTTCGGTGGACCCCCGACTGTCCCCGAGAACGGAGAGGCATGCAGCCCAAGAGTAGATCCTGTCAAAGCGGCCGCCATGATTTCAGTGAGCAAAGCGATACCCACACCTTTGTACCCGCCGGATGGGGCCATGCTTCCTTTCAGACCGACATTCGGGTCTGTTGTCGGGTTTCCGTCCGGGTCCAGTGCCCAGCCGACCGGGATGGCCTTGCCTTCTCTGGCGTGTTTCATCACTTCGCTTTTGGCGATGGTGCTGGCGCTCTGATCAATCAGCAAGGCGGGTTGCCCGTCTGGACCCGGCACCGCAACAGAGAACGGGTTGGTGCCGACAACGGGCTTCGATCCACCCGAAGGAGCAATGGATGCAGGTGCATTGGTGAATCCAAGACCAACCAGACCCGCCTGCGCCAGTCGATACGTGTGATAACCCAACACACCGCAATTGTAGCTGTTGGTGATCGCAAGGGCCGCGATGCCCTGTTCACGAGCCGCCGGGATCAATGCATCAAAGCCCGTTTCAATGGCTGCATGTGCGAACCCGGTCGCAGCGTCTACGCGGATAAGGCCGGGGCGCGGGGTTTCCAGCGTCGGTACCGCCTGACCGTCAACCTTCCCGCATTGTACATGTTCACAGTAGATCGGGATATAAGCCAGACCATGACTGGCCACCCCATCCGCTTCGGTTGCCGCAGTGGCCACGGCCAGAGGGCGCGCGTTTTCTTCACTTGTGCCAGCGGCAACCAACGCGGTGAAGGACAGCTTTTCGATTTCGGCAAGCGACAGGGTTTGGGTCTCGGTCATCTGATGATCCTTCAGTCATTGTCCGACAGGCCGGAACCAGCGCCAAGCAGTCGGGATTCTTCAGTTGCAGGGGCATATGTACGGTGCGCCATAGAGTTCAAGACCTGCCAAGCTCCGGCATTAGGGGCGGCACGGCTTTGCAGGGGGCGACCGTTTTGAATGTGGCCGCCCTCAGTTATCTCAACATGATCAGCGCGGTCAAAACTGCAATCCGCACAGATTAGATGAACACCATCGGTTATCGCAGAATACCCGTCGAAGGTTACTTTTACTGTCGTTCCCAGCTTTTTTGCCCCCGCAGCGACAAAGGGCAGCAAAAGCAGCGGTGCCGCGAGATTTGAAATCGAAATGGTGCTTTGGGACAGGACGATCGGTGAATCCGATATCACAGCTCCGGTCATCAACGGGCACAGGTCTTGTTCGCCAACCCATACTCTGTTCTGAAGCACAGGAATGTGGCGTTCCAGACAGGGCGCATATTCACGTTTGAGCAGTTGGGCCAGAATAGCGGGCCCGTCGAACCCTTGGGCGCTTAGCCAACGGGTGGCCTTTGCAGCCTCTTCCGCTACGCCCCAGGCATATCCGGCCCCACGGGTTGCGCGTTTTGCGGTTGCTTCGACTTCGTTCAATGAAAAGGTCATTGCGCAACCTCCGGATAAACCCACAAATCTGCGTTCGCGGTATTTAGCTCATCAGGGTAGGGGGCACCGGCATACATGCAGATGCGGACCCAGCGATCCGAACGAGGGTCGAAATGCGTCGCGCCAAAGAAGGATAGTTTTGCGCGCAACATATCGATGGGCATCACTTTCGCGCCGATTGTGTTGTCATGGATCTCACCATATGGCGCGATACGGCTGATTTGGGCGCGGCGTACGGTGTGGCGGTGCTCGGGGTGGCGCAAAAGAAACTCTGCTATCGGCGCATCATCCGGCCACTCTTGCAGAGCCTTGAAAGCCAGCGCCGCATCACGCGCGGGCGCGAGCGGTTGTTCATAGTCTGCAATTGGTTCTTCAAACCGTTCACCCAGTCGGGGTTCAAGTTTCTCTTCGGAAACGTACCAGGCGCGCGCGCAGTTTTTCGGATCATTCCAATCAAGATCCAGCGCCCAGTCAAAACTGTTCCGGATCAAGGTACGCACCCCTGACACGGGCATTGTTCCATCAATTACCTGTTCAGCCGTGTTTGTGTCCGCCATGCAGCTGGACAGCCCATCCACGACATCTCCGTAAGGCTCAAGGATCAGCGAGGCCAGCAACTCCTGGCCTTCTTCGCTGAGCGCAGTTTCCGACCATCGGATCATGCGATCCCACGGATGGTCTTGTGTCAGGTCGTCTGTAGCCAGAAATACGTCGATCGAATTCAGGTCGTCCTTTAGCGCAGCGAGTTTTTCAACCTGTATCGGGTGTTCGGATTGCCACCACGCGATTGACTGTTTGCTGCGCGCGAAAACGTCGCGAAAGACGCGTGCGTCTTTTTCGGTCGCTGTCTTAATTGACCGCACGCGCGAGATGGCCTCTTCCCGCGCCATGATCCAGTTGTTGAACAGAACGGGATGGTTCACGATGAACGGCGCCATTCCCAGTCCTGTGGAATTTCCGATGCCCAGCCAGCGTGCGATTTCAGGATCAAGCGCGGAGGTCTGATCCCCGCCTTTGACCTGCGCCATATATTGCACCAGATCGCGTACAAAAACCCGGGTCAGATAGACTGACAGCATTTCGATCTGGAAGGGACCACTGACCTCATCCCGGTCCGCCGTTTTCTCACGATCCGCAGCGCCGAATTTGCCCGACCCATAAACGGCCGTGGTCCTCATCAGATAGCCGACCTGATAAATCTGTTCCAGGTCCGGTTGCTGGCCCGCAGCCAGACGATCCACCACATGAGCCCAGAGTCGCACGGAACGGTTGGCGCGTGACAGTGACAATTCGGTTTCGCTGACACGCCCTGCCTCTTGCAGCGGCACGTTCTGCGACAGGCGATCAATGTCTTCTGGCGTGGGGATGCCATCGAACAGTGCAAAGGTGGCGTCCCAGGCTTCGGCGATAACCCGGTCTGACCGTTGATCGGCAGGCAGGTCATGGGCAAAGGCGACCAGCGAGTAGGCGCGATCGGGGCCTTGCGCGGTATAGACCGCATGGCCGACACCTTTGTCGTCAATTTCAAATGCAGGGCGCGAAAAGCTCCAGTTTTCATCGACCATGCGGCGTGTCAGTTGCCGCATAAAGCTGAGCCGACATTGATGCAGTGATCCCAGCCGTGACAACCGCATGACCATAGCGGGGTCACGTCTGGCGATCTCTGTCTGCGCGTGTGGTTCCATTTGGTTACCTTTGTGGGACGAAGTTCTCGGCAAAGAACCGATACCAGTTCCTGCCCATGATCCCGGCCACTTCGTCATCGTTCAGGCCGGTCGCGCGTAACCCTTGTTCGATGTTTCCAAAGTCTCGGTTGTCCTGAAACCAGCCCGGCATTGGTGGAAACCCCGGCGCAGAGGCCGAGCCTTCGCCATAGTCGATTTCTTTTGTCCACCGCCCCACACGCATCCATTCAACGATGCTGTCAGGCTGATCCTGGCACAGGTCAGTGCCGATCCCCAGATGACTGGCTCCATATTTGTCCGCAGTGCGGGCGATCATCTCGCAAAAGCTTTCCAGTGTGCAATCTGACTTGTCCTTCAAGTGGTGAGGGTAGACCGAAAAACCCAGCATCCCACCGTTTTCCGTCACGGCGCGGATAACATCATCTCGTTTGTTGCGCAGGGCCGGGGACCATTCGTGCGGATTGGCGTGTGTAATCGCGATGGGCCGGTCCGAGATTTCAGCCGCCTCGATCGTGGACCGGTCTGCCGAATGGCTCATGTCGACCACAAGGCCCACGCGGTTCATCTCTTTGATGACCTGCTTGCCCATGCGGGTGATGCCGGTGTCTTCGGCCTCATAACAACCGGTCGCCAGCAGGGATTGGTTGTTATAGGTCAGTTGCATGAACCGCGCGCCCAGATCGTGCAGGATTCCGACCAGCCCGATATCGTCTTCAATGGGCGAAGGGTTCTGAAATCCGAAAAACACGGCGGTCCGGCCTGTTTCACGGGCTGTGTCGATATCACTGGCCCACCGGCCTTTCATGATCAGATCCGGATATTGCTCGAACCAGCGGTTCCATTTCTCGAAGTTCAGAACCGTTTCTCGGAAATTCTCATGATAGGAGATGGTGACGTGGATCGCGTCCACGCGCCCTTCGCGCAATTGGCGAAATATCTTCTCCGACCAATTGGCATATTGCAGGCCGTCGATCCGCATCAGACGGGGCCTGCGCTGATATAGGCGGTTTTGACAGTCGTATAGAATTCAGCCGCAGCCTTACCCTGTTCGCGTGGACCATACGAGCTGTCGCCCCGGCCACCGAAAGGCACGTGGTAATCGGTGCCAGCGGTGGGCAGGTTGACCGTCACCACGCCTGTGCGCGCGTTGCGGCGGAAATGGGTTGCGCGAGCCAGCGATTTGGTCACGATGCCCGAGGTCAGGCCGAAATTGGTGTCGTTGACCACACTCAGCGCCTCGTCATAGCTGCCGACCTTGATGACGGATGTCAGGGGCGCAAACATTTCTTCGCGGTTGATGCGCATGTCGTTGGTGGTGTTCAGGAACACGCCCGGCGACATGTAGAACCCGTCATGAGGCATCTCCAGGCGCTGACCGCCACAGGCCAGCTCGGCCCCTTCGGATTTGCCCAGGTCGACATAGGCGAGGTTTTCATTCAACTGCTGCTGGCTGACGACGGGGCCCATCTGCACGCCTGCTTCCAGCGCGTGACCCACTTTCATTGCCTGCGCTCCGGCAACCAGTTTCTCGACAAAGGCATCGTGGATGCCCGCGTGAACCACCAGCCGCGATGAGGCGGTGCATTTTTGACCGGTACCGCCAAAGGCCCCGCCCAGCGCCAGAGTTACTGCCAGATCCAGATCGGCGTCGTCCATCACGGCCAGCGCGTTTTTGGACCCCATTTCCATTTGCACCTTGGTCAGGTTCTGGATCGCCGCGGCGGCGATGCCTTTGCCCACGGGCACAGACCCGGTGAAGGAAATCGCATTGACCTTGGGGCTTTCCACCAGACGTTGCCCGACCGAACGGCCCGAGCCCATCACAAGGCTGAACAGACCTTTCGGGATATCCTGACGTTCGATGATTTCAGTCAGGGCCACAGCCGAGGCGGGCGTGAGGTTGGCAGGTTTCCACACAACCGCATTGCCATAGCACAGCGCCGGAGCAATTTTCCACGAGGCGGTTGCAGTGGGGAAGTTCCACGGACTGATGATCGCAACTACGCCAACAGCTTCGCGGCGCACATCCACTTCGATATCGGGGCGCACGGAATCGGCGTTTTCACCGATCTGGCGCAGACACTCGGCAGCGTAATACGTGAAGAACTGACCGGCGCGGTAAACCTCGCCCTTGCCTTCGGCCAGCGGCTTGCCTTCTTCGCGGCTGAGCAGAGTGCCGAGTTCCTCGGCGCGGGCCATCAACTCGTTGCCGATGGCGTTCAGGACGGCCTGTTTGCGCTCCAGCCCGTAGGCGGCCCATTCGGCCTGCGCGACGCGCGCCTGATCCAGAGTCGCCTCAAGCTGATCGGCGCTGGCTTGTGTGAACATGCCAACCAGATCGCTTAAATCCGAAGGATTGCGGTTTTCAATTTCGCTTTCGCCGGCCAGCCATTCGCCGGCAATCAGGTTCAGTTTGGTCACGTCATGCCCCAAATTCGCAAATTTCGATTTGGGTCAGGATGGAACTTTCGGCCAACATCAGTCAAACTCAAATAACTTTAGAAAACTTCAGAAAGTTTGAAGTATGGCGATGAAAGTCGAGATGCTGCGGTGTTTTTGTACCGTGGCCCAAACCGGAAACCTTGCCGAGGCTGCCAGCCGTCTGGGTCGGACACAATCCGCCGTCTCAATGATGCTGAAGCAGTTTGAAGATCATCTGGGCAAGAAACTGTTTGAAGGTGAACGGAAAAATCACCTGTCACCACTGGGTCAGCAGGTTCTTGACCTTGCGCTCAAACAGGTGCGCGATTTTGATCAGACTGTTCAGAACATAGAAATGGCGGCGCAGGCGGAACAAGGGTTGATCCGTATCGTATCCGTGCCGTCGGTGGGGGCCTTGGTCTTTCCCGCCTTGCTGGGACATATGACATCACGCTTTCCCGGGTTGAAGATCGAGTTGCGAGACGGGGATTCGCAACAGGTTCTGGACGCCGTTGCCGGGGATAAGGCGGATATCGGCATTGCATCCGGTCATCATCCCCTGAACGGGGTCAGTGCCGAGCCGCTGTTTCAGGATCGGTTCGGCTTGGTTGCAGCGTCCGATCATCCGCTGATGACACGGGCGGAACCTCCAGCCATTTGCGATCTGATGGCGGCGCCCTTCGTGCGAAACGCCCTGTGTGACTTTATCGAGTCCGCGCCTTTCCGAGAGATTTTGGACAGGGCCGAGGTTACTATTCACAACACGCACTCTTTGATCACAACGGTTAGGGCAGGCCAGTGGATCACGGTCCTGCCGCAGACCGTCGCGCAATTCATCCCGGATGCGGTCGCCTTTCGCCCGATTTCAGATTTGCCAGACAAGCGAGAGGTATATCTTTACCGTCGAGAGAGAGCCCGCTTCCGCGAGATCACCCAGGCCTGCTGTTCGTATGTCCTGTCGAGCGGTTTTGGAAACACTGGCTTGGTGCAGGAGCCAGTTTTGGATTAACCCTGCTCAAAAGCACAAATTAAATAGGTTCTAGCAGACTCGAAGCGGCGCACATGCTAGGTTCCAGGATGAAGTGGGGGACTTCAGAGGGGCAACATGTCTCAGGACCTGAGGGGCTGGCTGAGCGCAATTGGATTAAACGAGTACGCGCAGGCCTTCGCAGACAACAAAATCGATTTCTCCATCCTGCCTGATTTGACGGCCGAGGATTTGATCGAAATCGGGGTGACGGCCGTCGGTGATCGGCGGCGGCTGCTGCGCGCCATCGAACAGATTGATACCTGCCAAACCTCAGCAGAACCTGAACCTGCTGCACAGCTCGAGCCCGCGCGGCGACAGGTTACTGTGATGTTTGCCGATCTGACCGCATTCACGAAACTATCCAGCGAGCTGGATGCAGAAGATCTGCATGCGCTGCTGAATCAATTCTTCAGCAAAGTGGACAATGTCGTCGAAAAATACGGTGGTCGTATAGACAAGCATATCGGCGATGCGGTCATGGCCGTTTTCGGAGCGCCGATTTCACACACCAATGATACCGAAAGGGCGGCGCGTGCTGCTGCCGAGATACATGCAGCTCTGCCGACCTTGTCACCGCCGCTTTCCTGCCACATCGGTATTGCCTCGGGTCAAGTCATTGCCAGTACGACCGGAAGTCAGTCGCATACGGAATACACCGTTACAGGAGACGGGGTGAATCTGGCGTCCCGCCTGACGGATATTTCCGCTGGGGGTGAGACTCTGGTTTCACACGACATTCAGCGCGCGTTGGGGCCGCTATTCGTGGGCGAATCCATTGGTGTGAAGGCCATCAAAGGGCTGAATGATCCCGTTGAAGTCTGGCGTCTGGATCGATTGGCCCGGAACATTCGCACACGGCGTCACAAATTCATCGGGCGCGAGCGGGAATTGTCGGTGTTCTCAGCCACATTTGACCGATGCAAGCGCCACGGCAAGGGCGAAGTCCATGTGATCCTGGGTGAGCCCGGGATCGGGAAAACCCATTTGTCCGAGCAAGTTGCTGAGCTGGCATCCGGCCAGTCCTACACGATCCACAACGGTGTCGTGATGGATTTCGGCGCGCGCGAAGGGCATTCGGCCATTCAGATGGTCGCCCGCAGTATCTTGGGTCTTGACCCGGCAGATGGCGCGGAAACAGGTGCCGCAGCGGCCAGGGACGCAATCGCCAGGGGCTGGGTCAGCCCGCCGAACGCCGCGCACCTCAATGCGCTGCTTGAGCTGGAGCAGGATTCGGGACTGGCCGAGGTGTTTGCGGTGATGGACAACAAGACCCGCCTGCGCGGACGGCGGCAGGTCATTGAAGAGTTGCTGTCGGCCTGCAGCCAGGAAGCTCCCCTGCTGATCCAGATCGAGGACATCCACTGGGCTTCGCCCGAGACCCTGATGACCTGCTCTCATATTGCGGCGGCAACGCGGGATATCCCTTGCGTGTTGATGATGACAAGCCGGGCCGAAGGTGACCCGATTGACCGGGATTGGCAAATGGCAACCGATGGCGCGCTGGTGTCCAAGATGGAACTGGCGCCGATGGGCGAGGAACAGGCCAGACTGTTGGTCGAAGAATTCACGGCCATCGACCCCGAGTTGCTGGAAACTTGTGTCAAACGCGCCGGGGGCAATCCACTGTTTCTTGAACAGTTGTTGCGCAATACGGATGTACTTACCCAGCAAAGCGTGCCCGGCAGTATTCAGGGGATCGTTCAGTCCCGACTGGATGCACTTGATCGAACCAGCCGCGCCGCCATTCAGGCAGCATCGGTACTGGGGCAACGGTTCTCTGCGGAAGTGCTGAACTTTATTCTGGGTGAAGGGCATCTGGATACGACCAGCCTGATCCGATCCGCGCTGGTCCGAGAGGCGGGGCCTGACCTCATGTTTGCCCACGCGCTGATCCGGGATGGATCCTATGCAACGTTGGTCAAATCCGAGCGTGCGCGCCTGCATAGGCAGGCCGCCAAGTGGTTCGAGGATCGCGATGCAACCTTGTGCGCACAACATTTGGACCGGGCAGGGGCGAATAACGCCGCACAGGCGTATCTGGAAGCGGCGGACAAACTGATCCAGGCCTTCAGATTCGACGATGCCAGCCCATTGATCGAACGCGCCCTGGAACTGCCGTCCCCTGCAGGTGTCCGGTTCGACCTGCTGTGCGCTCGTGCTGAGACGCACAGGCTTCAGGGTCTGTCCGGCGACGCACTGCGTGAATTTCGGGAAGCTGCCCGGGTTGCCGAAACCGATGAGCAAATCAGCCGCGCGCATATCGGGCTGGCGCAGGCCGCACGGCAAGCCAGCCTGTATCAGGATGCCCTGGAGGCACTCGATATGGCTGAATCCGCCGCCGAGCGTTGCGGGTCGGAGCGGGATGTGGCTCAGATCAGCTACGTGCGCGGTAATGTTTATTTCCCTCTGGGCCGGGACAAGGAAGCGCTGAGCGCCAATGAACGCGCCCTGACGCTTGCCCGCAAACTTGGCTCTGCCCGCCTTGAGGTAGGGGCGCTAAGCGGATTTGGTGATGCAAACTTCATGAAAGCCACCATGAAGACAGCGACAGGCTTTTATACGCAGGCTGTTGAGCGGGCGCGCGAAAAAGGGCTGGTCCGCGATCTGGCTGCCAATCTGCACAATCTCAGCGTCGCGCGCAGTTACACCGGGGACGTCGCACAGGGCAAGGCGGACGCCATTGAGGCTATTGAAGTCTCGCAAAAGTACTTTGCCTTTGTTCCGGAATGCGTTGCACAGACTTGCCTGGGCG
>NZ_JBXWSG010000102.1:0-12799 GCF_059613305.1 Ruegeria sp. BHSB056
GGTTGCGCAGCTGGCCGGTTTACCCGCTTCTGTCGTCGAACGTGCCCGGGTGGTTCTGGACCAGCTTGAAAAAACCGAACGCGAAGGCGGCAAGCAAAAAGCGCTGATTGACGACCTGCCGCTGTTCTCGGCAGCCGCGCCGCCACCCCCGCCCACACCGAAAACCTCGCCGGTGACCGAGATGCTGGAGGGTGTCCTGCCCGACGAACTGACCCCGCGTGAGGCGCTGGATCTCATCTACAAACTGAAAGAGGCGGCCAGATCCTGACCGCCCTTCATCTTTTCAAAAATACTCTCGCCGAAGGCTTGGCTTTGAAAAGCCAATCAGCTTGCTGGCGTTGAAGAGACCCCGACCTGAGCCGGACGCAACAGGCGGTCGTGCAGCATGAATCCTTCGGCGGATACCTGAATAATGTCCCCTGCCCGTGTGCCCGGCACCGGGGCCTCGAACATTGCCTCATGCACATTCGGATCAAACCGGTCGCCAACCTCGGGTGTAATCACTTCGATCCCGTGCTTCTGGAAGACGTCCTTCAGGGCACGCATGGTCAGTTCGACGCCTTCCAGCAGTCCGGCGGCAACTTCTTTCTGCTCGTCGGTCGCGGCCTCAAGCGCGCGCTTCATGTTGTCGTATACAGGCAGCATATCGCGGGCCAGCTTAGAGCCGCCATACTGTTCGGCATCGCGGCGCGCTTTGTCGCCGCGTTTGCGCGCGTTCTCGGCGTCGGCAAGCGCGCGCATGAATTTGTCTTTATACGCATCCCGCTCAGCGCGCAGCTCGTCCAGCTCCAACGCCTCGTCGCTGATCTCAGCAAACTCCTCGGCCAGCTCTTCCGCTTCTGCCGCCATGATATCGTCCAGAAAATCTTCGTTCTTGGGCTCTGCCATCTCTTACCCTCTAGCTCCGGTCGGATATCAGCTTGCCGACCAGTTGCGCCGTATAATCCACGATCGGCACGATCCGTCCATAATTCAGACGCGTGGGCCCGATGACCCCGACCGCACCGATTATCTTTCGATCAGCGTTCATATATGGAGACACCACCAAAGAGGAACCCGAAAGTGAGAAAAGTTTGTTCTCAGACCCAATAAAAATGCGCACACCCTCGCCACCTTCCGTCAATTCGAGGAAATCCGCGATGTCGCGCTTGCGCTCCAGATCATCAAACAGGCTGCGAATACGCTCCAACTCTCCGGCCTGACCGGGTTCGTTCAACAGATTCGCCCGCCCCCGCACGATCAAACGCGCCGAGTCGGCTCCGTCTCCGTCCCAGGCCGCCAGCCCGCTTTCGACCAGCTCGCGCGCCAGCGCATCTATTTCCTGCTTGCGTGCCTGAATCTGTTTCTGCATCTGACGGCGCACTTCACTAAGTGTGCGCCCCTCAATAAGCGCATTCAGAAAATTCGCAGCCTCGCGCATCGAACTGGGCGTCTGGCCGGGCGGTGGTGTGAACAGGCGGTTTTCGACATGGCCGTCAGAAAAGACCAGCACCACCAAAGCCTTGTCATGCCCCAAAGAGACAAATTCGATATGTTTTATTTCGGCTTCATGCTTTGGCGTCAGAACCAGCGACGCACCTTGTGTCACGTGTGACAGAGCTGACCCGACCCGATCCAACATTCCGCCAACATCACCCGTGTTAGAGCCTAAAGTCTCTTCCAGTTTTTGCTTGTCGTCGACGCCTAGATCGCCAACCTCAAGCAAACCGTCCACGAACATCCGCAAACCTTGCTGCGTCGGTACCCGACCTGCGCTGATATGCGGGCTGTCCAGAAGACCCAGAAATTCCAGGTCCTGCATCACGTTTCGTACGGTTGCGGCGCTGACTTTTTCAGACAGGGTACGTGTCAGGGTGCGGCTTCCAACCGGCTCTCCGCTTTCCAGATAACTTTCAACGATCAGCCGGAACACCTCGCGTGACCGGTCATTCATCTCGTCCAGAATTTTGCTCGCTTCACTCATGCGTT
Source organism: Ruegeria sp. BHSB056 (assembly GCF_059613305.1). Classification (NCBI taxonomy): domain Bacteria; kingdom Pseudomonadati; phylum Pseudomonadota; class Alphaproteobacteria; order Rhodobacterales; family Roseobacteraceae; genus Ruegeria; species Ruegeria sp. BHSB056. The sequence goes on from NZ_JBXWSG010000102.1 coordinate 1,969, forward strand.
TTCCCCTGCTGGTTCATCATTAAATAGCAGGCAAATGAAAGGTCAATCGGGGTTGCATCGTAACGCTGCGGGGCGGTATCCCCAACCCAGCAAACAAAGGATTTCCCATGCGACCCTCTGGAAGAGACTTAAGTGAAATGCGCGCCGTTTCAATTGAAACGGGGTTCACCAAACATGCCGAAGGTTCCTGCCTGATTAAGATGGGCGACACCCATGTGCTGTGCACCGCCACGATCGAAGATCGGGTACCCCCTTTCATCAAGGGTTCGGGGCTAGGCTGGGTCACCGCCGAATACGGTATGCTGCCCCGCGCCACCAATACCCGGATGCGGCGAGAAGCGGCGTCGGGCAAGCAGGGTGGCCGTACGGTGGAAATTCAGCGCCTGATCGGTCGCGCCTTGCGGGCCGGCGTCGACCGGGTTGCACTGGGCGAACGGCAGATCACCGTTGATTGCGATGTGATCCAGGCCGATGGCGGCACCCGCTGTGCCTCGATCACCGGCGGCTGGGTTGCGCTGCGATTGGCCGTCAACAAGCTGATGAAGGCAGGTGACGTGATTTCAGATCCGCTGGTTGATCCGGTCGCCGCCGTGTCCTGCGGGATCTATGCGGGCCAGCCTGTGCTGGACCTTGACTATCCGGAAGACAGCGAGGCCGGTGTCGACGGCAACTTTATCATGACCGGGTCAGGCAAACTGATCGAGGTTCAGATGAGTGCCGAAGGTTCTGTATTCAGCCGCGCCCAGATGGATCAGCTGATGGATCTGGCGGAAAAAGGCGTTGCCGAGCTGGCCGCAGCCCAGAAAGCTGCCACCGCATGACCCGTAAGTTTGACAGCGACAGGCTGTTGGTCGCGACCCACAACAAAGGCAAGCTTGAGGAGATGGCGCATCTCCTCGAACCTTTTGGCGTGACGGTTGTGGGTGCGGCGGACATGGACCTGCCCGAACCGGAAGAGACCGAGGACACCTTTGTCGGCAACGCCCGGATCAAGGCCCACGCCGCCGCAAAAGCCACCGGGCTGCCTGCCCTGTCAGACGATTCCGGAATCACCATCGACGCCCTGAATGGCGCGCCGGGTGTTTATACCGCTGATTGGGCCGAAACCGGCAACGGTCGCGACTTCCTGATGGCGATGACCCGCGCCCATACTGAGCTTGAGGCAAAGAACGCCCCCCATCCCCGCACAGCGCAATTCCGCAGCACGCTGGTGCTGGCCTGGCCGGATGGGCATGATGAGGTGTTTGAAGGCATTGCCCCCGGTCATCTGGTCTGGCCTATCCGCGGCGCAGGTGGATTCGGTTACGATCCGATGTTTGTTCCCGAAGGATACGACATTACCTTTGCCGAGATGGATCGCTGGGAAAAGAACAAGATCAGCCATCGCGGTCGCGCGGTTGAGAAGTTCGTGAAAGGCTGCTTTGGCGGATGATTGGCGCAGCGGGGGCTTTGGCCTGTACGTGCATTGGCCCTTTTGCGAGGCCAAATGCCCCTATTGCGACTTCAACAGCCATGTTTCCAGAAAAATTGATCAAAAACAATGGCTTGACGCCTATCTGAGCGAATTGCGGCGCTCGGCCGTCGAAACCCCGGATCGGGTGCTGAACACGATCTTTTTCGGTGGTGGAACCCCGTCGCTGATGGACTCGGAAACCGTTGCTGCCGTGATTGAAACCGCCCGCGCCCTGTGGCGGCCCGCCAATGACATGGAAATCACTCTCGAGGCCAATCCCGGTTCGGTCGAGGCCGGACGGTTCGCGGCCTATCGTGACGCAGGCGTCAACCGGATCTCGATGGGCGTGCAGGCGCTCAACGACGAAGACCTGCGCCGATTGGGGCGAATTCACACTGTGGCCGAGGCACGCGCCGCCTTTGACATCGCCCGTGATTGTTTTGAACGGGTGAGCTTTGACCTGATCTATGCCAGGCAACACCAAACGTTGGACGCTTGGTGGGCCGAGTTGAACGAAGCGCTGTCCATGGCCGTAGATCACCTGTCCCTGTATCAGCTGACAATCGAAGAAGGCACGGCTTTTGGCGATCGTTATGCTGTCGGAAAGCTGCGCGGCTTGCCTGAAGATGACAGTGCGGCCGACATGTACCTTGCAACACAAGAGATTTGCGAGAAACACGGCCTGCCCGCCTATGAGGTGTCCAATCACGCCCGCCCCGGTGCAGAGTCGCAGCACAATCTGGTCTATTGGCGTTACGGAGATTATGTCGGCATTGGTCCCGGTGCCCATGGGCGGATTACTGTGGATGGTCAAAAACACGCGACCGAGACCCATCTGAACCCGCAGCGTTGGCTTGACGCCGCTGCGAAGGGTAACGGAGAAAAGAAGCGCTATGTCCTTTCGCCCGAAGATCAGGCGAACGAATACCTTATGATGGGTATGAGGATTTCAGAAGGACTAGATATAGATAGGTGGGAGGCTCTGTCAGGCCGTCCACTTCCAGACGAAACCGTGGACCATCTGGTCGGCATTAATATGATCGAAAGTGATAACAACAGACTCAGAGCAACACCAGCGGGGCGCGCCGTGCTGAATGCTGTAATCCGGGAATTGATGGGCTGAATATGCAGTATCTTTGGGCGGGGCTGGGATTGCTTTGCGTTGCGATGGCCGCGATTGGGGTTGTTCTGCCTCTTCTTCCAACGGTTCCGTTTTTGTTGCTGGCAGCGTTTTTCTTTGCGCGATCCTCTTCTCGGTTGCACAACTGGCTTCTGTCGCACCGGATTTTCGGGCCAATGATACTGGATTGGCAAAGTTTGGGCGCAATACGTCCGGCCGCAAAAAAGGCAGCAACCTTATCGGTCGCCGCCGTTTTCGGAGTGTCTTTGCTCTTATCCGTTCCGCCCTTCGTGCTGACCCTTCAGGTCATTGTTCTGGGCGGCGTCCTGATATTTATCTGGACGCGCCCTAGCGGCTGAGCTTTGCACAGAGATCGTCAAGCTGATCCAGGTTTTCATATGTCAGAACAACCTGACCGGATTCCGTTCCCGCCTTGTGGTTGATTGAGACTTTCATGGCCAAAATAGCGGACAGGTCTTTTTCCAGCGCGCGCGTATCAGCATCTTTTCCGGCATCCAGATTTCTGGATCTGGGAGCAGGCTGTGTAGTGTCGCCCTGCTGTTGTTTCTTAACCAACGCCTCGGTCGCGCGCACAGACAGGCCATCCTTGACGATCTGCTTTGCCAATTCCGAGGGATTTTCCGCCGTAATCAGTGCACGCGCATGACCAGCCGACAATTTCCCTTCAATAACAAGAGTTTGCACGTCAAATGGTAGAGACAAAAGCCGCAACAGGTTCGCAATATGGCTGCGGCTTTTCCCCAATGCCTCGGCAAGCTTTTCCTGCGTGTGCCCAAAACGATCCATCAACTGCCTGTAGCCGGCGGCCTCTTCCACTGCGTTCAGATCAGCGCGCTGGATGTTTTCGATGATCGCAATTTCCAGTACCTCGGTATCATCGAACTCGCGCACAATCACCGGGATCTCGTGCAGCTGCGCCATCTGAGCCGCCCGCCACCGGCGTTCACCAGCGACGATCTCGTATTCCCCAGCCCCTGTTGGACGTACGATCAAAGGTTGGATAATACCTTTTTCCCGGACCGACGCGGCAAGCTCATCCAGTTGTTCGGGCTGGAACGTACGTCGCGGCTGATTTGGGTTTGCCTTCAGCTTTTCAATCGGAACTTTAAGGTCAGGTCTGCGGGCGTCAGATGATACCCGGTTGCCCGCCTCTGGATTAACGTCCGCCATGAGTGCGGATAATCCCCGGCCCAACCCTCTGGATTTCGCTTTCCTGGTGCTCATGTCGGCCTCCTCACCACCGCTCATGCTGCGGTCTTGTTGTTCTTATGCATAATCTCACGGGCCAGATGCCGATACGCCATCGCACCAAGTGATCCCGAGTCATACTGCAATACCGGCAGCGCATAGGATGGCGCCTCGCTGACCCGCACATTCCTGGGTATCTTCGTCTTAAAAACCATCTCGCCCAAATTGTCACGCGCATCCTTTTCGACCTGACGGGACAAGTTGTTGCGGTTGTCATACATGGTCAACACAACACCTTCGATTCTCAGGTCTGGATTAGCGGTTTGCCGGACCTCCCGAATTGTCAGCATCAATTGCGAAAGACCCTCCAGCGCAAAGAACTCACTTTGCAGCGGCACAAGGACAGAATGGGCGGCAACCATCGCATTTACCGTCAAGAGGTTAAGCGATGGCGGGCAATCTATCAGGATGAAATCCAGTTCAAACGCATCCACCGCCGTCTGACGCAGCGCGTCGTGCAGTAAATAGCTGCGTTTTTCGTTGGAAATCAGCTCGATATCCGCCGAGCTCAGGTCAACCGTTGCAGGGACAACCAGAAGGTTTTCAATCTCCGTCTCCTGAACCACTGCCTCCAAAGGCGCGTCGTCCAGGATGAGGTCATAAGTGGTCCAATCCCGATCTTCGACCCCTAATCCGGTGGATGCATTCCCCTGTGGATCGAGGTCAACCACCAATACCCTGCAACCAGCTTCGGCTAACCCTGCCGCCAAGTTGATTGCTGTGGTTGTTTTCCCTACTCCGCCCTTCTGATTGGCAACCGCTATTATCCGGGGTCCGGACGGTCGAGACAGATCAACCACGTGATACTCCTTTGATCTTAAGGATAACGGCTTGAGGTTCAGTTAAACTTGTAATGGCCTCAGCATCGAAATTCCATTCCTCACGCGCCTCTTCCAGCTCTTTTTTCCAGCTTGCACCTTTGGGCAACAGCGCGGTCCCATTTTCACCTAAATGCCTGTCACAAAATGATAACAGTGTACGCAGATCCGCCAGCGCACGCGCCGAAACGATGTTTGCGCCCAGGGGGTCAACCTCCTCGATCCGCTTGGAAATCACTTTACACGACACGCCACATTCACGGGCGACGTTACGAAGAAAAGCCGATTTTCTCTGGTCGCTCTCCACAAGAGAGAAACTGGCGGCCGGAACCTCCTCGGCAGCAATAATGGCGCACACCATTCCGGGGAACCCGCCGCCACTGCCAAGGTCCACCCAGGTGTCAAACGTTTCAGCGCATCGAAAAACCTGGACAGAATCCAGAATATGTCGGTCCCAGATGAATTCCAGACTATTGCGTGAAACAAGATTTATCCTGGGGTTCCAGCGGTTCACCAGATCAACATAGATTTTCAGACGCTCAAATGTTTCACGTGAAACATTCAAGCCATCAAACTTGGAATAATCGACCGTCATGCCTGGCGTGCTCGTTGATCCCGGCGCAATTTCGCCAGAACAAGGGTCAGGGCAGCCGGAGTAACGCCTTCGACACGGCTTGCTTGCGCTATGTTCGACGGCTTGGCCTGCGACAATTTTTGCTTCACCTCAGAAGACAGCCCGTCCAAGCCAAAATAGTCAAACTCACGTGGGATAACATAGGATTCATCCCGCTTCATGGCCTCAACATCGCGCTTTTGCCGATCGATATAGTTTGCGTAAAGCGCGTCGCGTTCGATTTGAAGCCGGATCGCCACGTCTACATCTTGTAGATCAGGTATCAGAGGGATCAAGTCTTCGAAGGATGTATCCGGAAATGCCAGAATCGCCATTCCATCTCGGCGGTTTCCATCCTGGTTGACGTTGATCCCGGCTGAAAGAACTTCCTTGGGTGTGTATGTGCGTGCGGTCAGCTTGGATTTCGCCGCATCAAGCTGGCTCATTTTCATTTCAAAATGCGTCTGACGCTTCTCTCCGACGCAGCCAAGTTCCAACCCAATCGGCGTCAACCGTTGATCGGCATTGTCTGCGCGCAAAGACAGACGGAATTCAGCTCTGGAGGTAAACATTCGATAGGGCTCTGCCACACCACGGGTCGTCAGGTCGTCTATCATCACGCCGATATAGCTGTCTGATCTAGTGAAAATGACCGGTTCGCGGCCCAGTACATCCAGCGCCGCATTGAGGCCGGCGACCATCCCTTGTGCCGCTGCCTCCTCATATCCTGTGGTTCCGTTGATCTGCCCTGCCAGATATAGTCCCGGAACGTCGGGTAGCGACAAGGACGCGGTTAAGATACGAGGGTCCACATAATCATATTCAATCGCATAGCCCGGTTGCAGAATATTCGCCTTTTCAAGCCCTTTGATCGACCGAACATATTCCAACTGCACGTCCTGAGGCAGTGACGTTGAAATACCGTTGGGATAAATCGTGTGGTCATTAACGCCTTCGGGCTCAAGGAAAACCTGATGCGAGTCCTTATCTGCAAAGCGCACAATCTTGTCTTCGATCGAAGGGCAGTATCTTGGGCCTATGCCATCGATATGGCCACCATACATCGCCGATTTTGAGAGGTTTGCTTCGATGATTTCATGCGTCTTTGCATTGGTGTGTGTAATACCACAGGAAATCTGAGGCGCGACAACCGATGTTGACAGGAAAGAAAACAAGGTCGGATCCTCATCCCCGTCCTGTCTTTCCAAGCCCGACCAGTCGATCGTTCGCCCATCCAGACGCGGCGGTGTGCCGGTTTTCAAGCGTCCCAGCGGAAGGTTATAGCTATCCAACCTCTCGGCTAGTTTTATTGACGGGCGATCTCCCATTCGCCCACCAGCCCGTGACACGTCGCCGATATGGATGACGCCGCGCAGGAAGGTTCCGGAGGTCAGAACAACGGCTTTGGCGTGAATTTCCGACCCATCTCCGAGCACGACACCGGCGACACGGTGTCCGTCCATCAGAAAGTCTACAACCTCCCCAACGATAACGGACAGGTTTTCCTGATTGCTGATTTCGTTTTGCATCGCCGCCCGATACAAGGCGCGATCTGCCTGCGTTCTGGGACCCTGAACAGCCGGACCTTTTCGCCGGTTCAGCAGTCGGAACTGGATACCAGCCTGGTCAGCGACACGGCCCATTACACCATCTAGCGCGTCAATCTCTCGTACCAGATGTCCCTTCCCCAACCCGCCGATGGCCGGGTTGCAGGACATGACACCGATATCGGTCGCGGATAAAGTCACCAAAGCGGTTCTCGCACCCATCCTAGCAGCGGCGTGCGCAGCCTCCGTACCGGCATGACCGGCCCCAACCACAATGACATCAAAGTTTGAATGTTTCACGTGAAACAATCCTTATTTTCCCAAACAAAAGCTGGAGAAGATTTCATCCAACAGTGTTTCGACATCTATTCTGCCAACCAGAGATTCAAGTGCCCGTATGGCGGTTCTTAACTCTTCCGCAGCGATATCATACAAGTCCGGGCCTGATTCCAGAACCGTGATCGCAGCAGCAAGTGAATCCGATGCCTTGTTCATCGCAGCACGATGGCGCTCACGCGTGGCTATACCATGTGTAGTGGTTCTATCGCTTAATACCCACGAAATCTGGTCGACAAGCGCATCAATCCCCTGCCCTGTCTTTCCCGAAACACCCTCAGTCGTACCTTCCCTCAGGTCTGCTTTAGGCAGAACATGGATATCGCCATCCTGCATGGCCACACCCAGATCTTCGGGTGCTTCGGCCAGAAAAACACGCAGGTCCGCCGAATCTGCCCGTTTTCGAGCCAGCTCGATCCCAAGATTTTCGACGTGATCTTCAGTATCCCGCAACCCGGCCGTATCCAGTAATGTCACGGGCAAGCCCGCCAAATCCATTCGAACCTCGATCACGTCCCGGGTTGTGCCTGCGTATTCCGAGGTAATCGCAGCCTCGCGCCCCGCAAGCGCGTTCAGCAGTGTTGATTTTCCTGCATTGGGAAGACCGACAATAGCCACTTCAAATCCGGTACGAATACGCTCGGCGATCCTCACCCCATCAGCTTCTCGACGAAGATCTTCCAGAACTCCGCTTGTCAAACTGCGGACTTCCGGTGTGACGTCGGTGGGAACGTCTTCATCAGCGAAATCTATGACAGCTTCCAGCAACGATGCCGCGCGGATCAAATCGCGCCGCCACCGCTCGGCCAGCGTGCCAAGCTCACCGGCCAGAATGGTTTGGGCCTGCTTACGCTGTGCCTCGGTTTCCGCGTCAATCAGGTCTGCCAGGCCTTCGACCTGTGTCAAATCCATCTTGCCATTTTCAAGGGCCCGGCGTGTGAACTCACCCGGGTCCGCCAGTCGCAACCCATCGGTGTTCGACAAACAGCGCAGAACCGCATTGACCGAAGCCGTGCTGCCGTGGATCTGAAGTTCTGCCACGTCCTCACCGGTGAAACTTGCCGGTGCCTGAAAGGTCAGAACCAGACCATCATCCAGTCGTGATCCATCTTGGTCCCGCAGAGTGCGCAAGACCATTCCACGTTTGGGCAGTTCCGCGCCGCTCAGACATGCGGCTGCGGAATGCGCTTCGGGGCCAGAGAGGCGAATGACCGCCACCCCTGCTTTGCCTTGCGCGCTGGCCAAGGCGAATATCGTATCCATTCGAAGGCCTCGCTGGGGTCTAAGACCTGTGTCAGGCGTTCATCGAATCGAAGAACTCACCATTTGTCTTCGTCTGTTTCAACTTCGACAACAGGAACTCGATTGCGTCGGTGGTGCCCATCGGATTGAGGATACGGCGCAGAACAAAGGTTTTGGCCAGATCGCCCTTTTCGACCAGTAGGTCCTCTTTCCGAGTACCCGATTTGAGGATGTCGATCGCCGGGAACACGCGTTTGTCTGCAATCTTACGGTCCAGAACGATTTCCGAGTTACCAGTACCTTTGAATTCTTCGAAGATTACCTCGTCCATCCGGCTGCCGGTATCGATCAGCGCGGTGGCGATAATGGTCAGCGATCCGCCCTCTTCGATATTCCGGGCCGCACCGAAGAAACGCTTGGGCCGCTGCAACGCATTCGCATCCACACCACCGGTCAGAACTTTACCCGAGGACGGAACAACGGTGTTAAACGCCCTACCAAGTCTTGTGATTGAGTCGAGAAGGATAACAACATCTCGTTTATGTTCGACCAAACGCTTGGCTTTTTCGATGACCATCTCCGACACGGCCACGTGACGCGTCGCGGGCTCATCGAAGGTTGACGACACAACCTCACCCTTAACCGAGCGCTGCATGTCGGTCACTTCTTCCGGGCGTTCGTCGATCAGCAGGACGATCAGGTAACACTCCGGGTGATTCTGTTCGATCGAATGCGCGATGTTCTGTAGGATAACGGTTTTACCGGTCCGCGGCGGTGCCACGATCAGTGAACGCTGACCTTTACCGATCGGCGCAACCAGATCGATCACGCGCGCCGACTTATCCTTGATGGTGGGGTCTTCGATTTCCATCTTCAGACGCTCATCCGGGTACAGAGGCGTCAGGTTATCGAACAGGATCTTGTGCTTGGCCTTTTCGGGATCTTCAAAGTTGATCATGGTGACTTTGGTCAGTGCGAAATAACGCTCATTCTCGTCCGGCGCCTTGATCTCACCCTCAACCGTGTCCCCGGTCCGCAATGAGTGCAGACGGATCATATCAGGCGAGACATAAATATCATCGGGACCCGGCAGATAGTTCGCCTCGGGCGAGCGCAGAAAGCCGAACCCGTCTTGTAGCACTTCCAGTACGCCATCACCGCCGACGGTCCAGCCATCATCGGCACGTTCGCGCAGAATCTGGAACATCATCTCGCCCTTACGCATGGTCGAGGCGTTTTCGATCTCCAGCTCTTCGGCCATTGCCAGAAGGTCTTTGGGACTTTTGGCTTTCAGGTCGGCCAGATTCAGGGATTCATTGGACATGATACATACCTTCACCGCTGAGAACGCGGCTTGAAGTGGAATTTCAGTACGGAAAATACGCCGCCCGGACGGGCGTGTTGTGATCTACATAAGCGCAGCGCCGTTCGGAGTCAAACAGGCGTTCAGAACTTCAGAATGACCGCCAGAACGATAGCTACCATCAGAATGGTCGGAACCTCGTTCATCATGCGATACTGCCGCCCAGTGAGCTTATTCTGGCCTGCCAGAAAATCCTTCCTTCGGGCCATAAGCCAATGGTGGAACCAGGTCATCGCGATCACGCCCGCGCCTTTTACCCAGGGCCATGCAAAATCCCATCCGACGATCCCCGGTGTGAACACCATGATCAGCCCGCATACCCAGGTTACAACCATCGCGGGGCGCATGATCACCCGCAGCAACTTGTCTTCCATTTCAAAGAAGATGTCTTGCGCGCCCTCTACAGCCTGCGCTTTTTCGACGTGATAGACAAACAGTCTGGGCAAATAGAACAAGCCCGCCATCCATGAGATCACGGCCATGATATGTAATGACTTCACCCACGGGTAAATCGTGAAAAGAAGGTCTGTCATGCCGGCTCCGAACGTTGTTCGGAACCCTCCCTAATAAAAAAATAAGAAAAGAAAAAGGATGATGGTTTTGTAGGGTGCCAGAAATCCGTGGATTACTTTTTTACCCTAGCGTTTTCCCCAGGGGGACAGAATATCTGAGATCGCCAGTGATTCTGTTGATAGTACGAAAAATTGTTATAAATCATTAATTTAAGATGGATCAGGTAAATCTGATCTGTGGATAACCCGATGGGTATCGCTGGATAGATCTGTTATCCCAAAAGTTGGAGTTATCCTTGTCCCGACAGGATGAGATTTGAGCGACTCGGGGATCTTTGCCACAGAATTCCCGGGGTTGCGTGTCAACCGGAAAACCATACAAAACACCCCAGAACTCTTATCGATTTGCACACGGGGTTTTCCACATGTCTGTCCCCATTCTTCTGGCTTCGGGATCTGTTATTCGCGCGCAATTGCTCAAGAACGCAGGTGTGCAGTTTGCAGTTCAAACGGCGCGCGTGGATGAGGAGGCGGTCAAACGGGCGTTGTTGGCGGAAA
>NZ_JBXWSG010000103.1:0-12025 GCF_059613305.1 Ruegeria sp. BHSB056
TCCTTGATCATTCCAATAATCTGTTCGTCTGAAAATCTGCGTTTCATGGTCCATCCTTTTCTTGGACGGATTACTAACACCTCGATGGCCTGATTTCAGGGGGTTGGGTCAATGTGCAATCCGATTGCTCTCAAGCCCGATGCGGGTGGGGCGAGCTTGCTCCGAAGCGCCCTGAAACACGCTCCCAGGCCATCAATATTTGAAGATTTCGCTAGGGACCCTTGGCTAAGAGAGTGGCATCAAATCGCGATACGTCCACAACCGGCTACGTCGAACTGTGCATGCCCAAACCTACACCGGACTACTGCCTTCTATTGGTGGGGCAGGTTGCGGCTGGCCTGCATGTGCTGAACATCGTCGGGCCAAGTGGAGCGTATGTAGGCCAGCACGTCCCATATGTCGTCGTTAGTCAGGGTGCCATCAAAGCCCGGCATGCCACTGTTGAAGTCTTTTATACCGCGTGCTGCCAACGCGTTAGCCCCACCTAGCTTGGTATACTCGAACAGTAGCTGGTTATCATGGTGCCAAGTGTGCCCTGTCACGTCATGCGGTGGCGCAGGTAACACTCCGTCATCGTCGGGTGTTTGCCAGTCGGGTTGGCCTTCCAGATTAACTCTATGGCATGAGGCACAGTACTCTGCGTAGAGTTTCTGCCCATTCGCTAAGTCTCTGTCCAACAACTCATGATCTGCAGCAACGCTAGTACCAATGCCGCATATGGCGAGTGCACACAGGTGTTTGTTCATCTCTACCTACCCATAACTCGGAAGCGTTAGTACTCTCGTGAGTGCCGCCGTCGTCGCCAGAACCGCTAATACGACTATTGCCTCAACCTCGATGGATCGGGCGAGGCGTTGCGCTGCTATTGCCTCTCCGCTTTGCATGGCCGGAACAAATCGGAGCTTGTTGGCAGCGGCGAGGATCATCAGTAATGCCACAAGGAACACTTTGAGCATTAACGTTTGCCCGTAACCCGTGAACAAGAGCCCTTGGAGATTGCCGACAAGCAACCAAGCCATCCATAGGCCTGCACCGATTAAGGTAGGTACCACCAATGCGGCAGTTTGCCCAAACCTATGACCAAGTTCAGCGGCATCCGTCAGGTGTTCAGACATGAGAGCCATACCTCGCAGCGGGCTAAAGATGCCCACCCAGAAAGCTACACATAGAAGGTGCAACAGCAGCAAGAGTTGGACACCAAAACTCTCCAGTTCCAGCACATGTCCGATCTGTGCGAAGGACCACATTGCCAATGTGCCACCCAACAGCGCGATCCAAAGACCAAAGCGAGGAACAGACAGCCCCACAAGGATCAACACTGCGCCTGCAAGGCGATAAACAAATACGTCGCCCACGGAGGTCTGCCAAAGCAAGCCAAGCATCTCTGGATCGACCATGCCGTCAACGCCGCCCGTTAAGGCGGCTCCTCGGAGCATGAAGCCAATTACTGTTGCTGCGAGGGAAAGCCACGCCAAGACCAAGGCTTGGCGCTTCATCGCAAGGCTTACCGGCGCGACTAGTTCGGAATAGAGGCATTTAACGACGACAAGCCCGGTGGACCCGGCAAAGCCGATGTAGAGCACCAGCTTTGCGAGGATTGCGACAACTCCCCAAATGTCTGGCATGCTCATTCCACGGAAAAGGAAAATTCGCCCTGCATCGCATGGCCGTCTTTGCCTAAGCCACGCCATTCGATGACATAGGTGCCGGTTCCACTGCTTGGCAATGGGATCGTGAATACCTGACGGAAACTTGTTTGGTCCCCCAAATCTAAGCGTACCGCCGCGTGCTCTTCATGGGCCATCTCAATCCGTGTCAACCGGATGTCCTTGGTGAAGCTGAGGCCGATTTCGGCGGGCACAGAGGTTACAGTAGCCCCGTTGGCAGGTGTCGTTTCTTCGGCCTTGGAATGCGCCAGTACCCCGCTGGGAATAGCAGCCATGATTACGAGCGTTATGATCTTTTTCATGGTCCTGTCCTCAATTTATTCCGTTGGCACGTTGGATTTCACGAATGTATGCGATCACCATGGCAACGTCACCTCGCGTCAATCCCTCGACCGGCGGCATGTCACCAAACTGCCAATGATGGCTTCTTACACCTTGTGAAACCGCCCTCTGAAAGGCTTCGTCAGCGTGGTGGCTGGGCTCGTATATCTTGTGGATCAGAGGCGGTCCTGCGCCATCTACTCCGACCGCGTTGACGCCGTGGCAAGTAGCGCAGGAGGCATCAAAGACACGCTGACCGATTACGGCATTGCCCTCGATTGGCGGCATTTGAATTGCGACCATAGCATCGCCTTCAAGTGCCTCCTGCGGCGCGGTCTCTTCGATTGAACCGGGCTGAAGCGTTATGAAAGCGGCGACGGCAGCGACAGTGCAAACGCCGATGAGTAAGTAACTTTTTTTCATGGAGTAATCCTGACTTTTTGAAGCTGATAGTGCTGCGGTTCATTGCGAACAGCGGCACGCGCAGGTCGCAGATGTTCGCAAGGATCTACGCTGCTTCAAAGGTCAGGGGGCTTGTATGGGTTATCTGGTTCAATCGGCTTGGCTTGGGCTCCAATCTGGAACTCTGGATCAATTTCACGTTGGTCCTGCGCGGCTTCTTTGTTCTGGGCAAGCAAAATAACTGCTTGGCAGATTGAGGGATTACACTCGCTGGTTCCTGAACTGTCCGGGTCATGGTGGCTGTGTAGGGTCGATTTATCGATGCTATTATTCGCCACGGAAGCGTGTTCCGTTGATTGCATGTGGCTTTCACAGCCAAGACCGACGCAGCCATCCGATCGCGCATGAGCCACGCCACCAAGCCCGGACAGGATGACCAGAATGCCAGCGAGTAGCAAAAGTGAGTATCGTAGGATGACCATGGTTCGAGACGCTACCGCACGAGAATAAGTATGACAACGCCAGCCCTTTGGTTTTTCGGATCACGACCAGCTTTTGTTCGGACAATTGATTGAAGTTTCCCCTTTTTCCTAGACAGCAATACGAGAAGGGCCGTCTTAATAACTCCCTAACTGCAGTGATGTGGGCGACGCTGTGGTTGTGCGTTGACCTGTGTCATAGCGTCGATTGCCAAATTGTTAGAAAGGTGCTTCGCATATGGATGAGAGCCATAGCATAAATACATCCCGGATAGCGGTTACGCTTTTGGCCGTACTAGTAGCTATTGCCGGATGTACGGGCAGGCATCACCATGGTGACTGGCATGGCCACGTTGCAGAAGAGTGTTACGGACCACACAATGACGTCTTTCATGAGGCTCATTGTGGGACATCTGAGCAAGTAATTCTGCAAGTAGGCTCCCGCAGGCAACCGGTCTGACTAGATGATGTTCATTAGTCGCCAGGCCAATGCTGTCAGTCTGTCCTGTACCCGAAGGGTCCTACGTGTGGTGTTTGGTCTAGTGTGGGGTTTTGGTCTTGTACCGGGCAGTGGCCAACGGAAGTAATAAACGCCATGTCGGGACAGAGAGAGATACGCATACAGCTTCATTTTGTGTCACACCTGTGTGTCACACCGCTATAATGCTTGCTATCTAGTTGTATTGTTAGGGTTTGGTGGAGCCTAGGGGAGTCGAACCCCTGACCTCTTGCATGCCATGCAAGCGCTCTCCCAACTGAGCTAAGGCCCCATCATTGTACCATCGGTACGGTGGACGGACGTTTAGGAGACAGCGGCAGCGAGTGCAAGTCCAAAATTTGAATCGGGCGCGAATTTTCACCCGGGCTGCTCCTCAGGTAAAAAAGGCGACCCTGGGGATCGCCTTTTACTTGGTCAGTTGTCGTCGTCTGATGACATGTCGGTGATGTCGTCCAGAGAAACATCATCATTGTCATCGTCATCATCGTCCAGCAGATCGTCATCCAAATCCACGTCGACATTGTCTTCATCGTCCAGAACCAGATCGTCCTCAGATGCGCTTTCACGCGCTTTGACCGAAGCTGCGTCTTCTGCATCCGCCGAGATCATACGGCTTTTGGATGTTTCAAGCTCCACGATCTCGCCAGTGTAGGGGCTGATGATCGGGTCCTTGTTCAGGTCGTAAAACCGCTTACCGGTTGTCGGGCAAACACGCTTTACGCCCCATTCTTCCTTGGGCATGTCAAATCCCCTTGATATCAGGTGAGTCGTCTAAATGATTCAGCTCACCTGCCACAGGCAGAGGGCACTGTCAAAGTCTTTGCGCAAGAGAGGTCGCGATATGGGAGAGCACGCATTGCCAGGGACACCGCCGGTGCCGCTGAGATTGCGCAAATCGGCCCGGGCACGGCGCATCAGTCTACGAATCTCCCAGCTGGATGGGCGCGTCACGCTGACTTACCCGACCGGTGTGCCGGAATCCGAAGCCTTGAGCTTCGCCCGGACCAAGGAAGGGTGGATCCGGCAGCATCTGCAGGGTCGGCCGGATATGGCCACCGTGCAGTTTGGGCAGGTGATCCCGATCGAGGGTAAAGCGCGCCGAATCGTTCCTGCAACCGGGCGGCGGGTTTTGCTGGATGCGGATGAGGTTGCCGTGCCCACAGGGGCCGAGGCCCGCAGGTTGGGCCGGTTCCTGAAGGAACTGGCGCGGGACCGGTTGACCGGAGCCTGTGATGATTATGCAGCCATGCTGGGGCGTTCGTACACGACACTCAGCCTACGTGACACGCGGTCGCGTTGGGGGTCGTGCAGCTCGCATGGCGGATTGATGTTTTCGTGGCGCCTTATTCTGGCGCCTCCTGATGTGTTGCACTATGTTGCGGCGCATGAGGTGGCACATCTTGCCGAGATGAACCACTCACCTGCCTTCTGGGCGCAGGTCGAAAAGATATTTGGCCCGTATAAGCCGCCCCGCCGCTGGTTGCGCGACAACGGGGCCGAGTTGCATCGCTACAGATTTGACACAGAGCCGAGTTGACGTGGCGCCTTTTTGTGATCACATGAGCATATGTTGACCGCACGCCCTTCTGAAACCCAGACCGCAACACATGACCGGGTGTACCGTGCACTGCGATCCCGGATCATGCATGGTGAGATGGCACCGGGGCAGGCCCTGACCCTGCGGGGCATCGGCAAGGAATTCGGTGTTTCAATGACCCCGGCGAGAGAGGCGGTGCGCCGCCTGGCCGCAGAAGGGGCATTGTTCTTGTCCACATCGGGCCGGGTTTCGACCCCGGAGTTGACGAATGACCGGATTGAGGAACTGGCTGCCTTGCGCGCCTTGCTTGAGGTCGAACTGGCAAGCCGGGCCTTGCCCAGGGCACACATGGCCCTGATCGACCGGTTGCAGAGCATCAACATGACGGTTGCCGAGATGGTGACCAAACGGGATGCGGTTGGCTATATCCGCTCGAACCTGGAATTTCACCGAACCCTGTATCTGCGCGCTCAGGCCCCTGCGATGCTGGCCATTGCCGAAACCGTCTGGCTACAGCTTGGGCCGACGATGCGGGCGCTTTATGGGCGTCTCAGACGCGCAGAGCCGCCACACAATCACAAGCTGATAATCGCCGCGCTCAAGGCAGGCGACGAGCCAGGCTTGCGGCTGGCAGTGCGTTCGGATGTGACGCAAGGGCTGCGTTTGCTGGTCAGCTGAGCGGCTTCCTGCCGACATCGACACGGCGCCCTTCCAAGGTGTCACGGTTCTGGCCTGCGCAACCCGGCTGGGTTATTCTTGCGGCAAATCACAAACAAGAGCAGACCCAAACCATGATTACTCGCCGGACCTTTTCCATTTGCCTCGGATCGACGCTTTTGGCCGCCTGCACGGGTGGCACCGCTCCGTCCAGCACGCCTGCATCCCGGATGCGGGCAGTCCCCAATGCCGGGTGGGATGCCTGGGTTGCCGGTTTCAAGGGCAGGGCAGTCTCGCAGGGGATTTCCCGGACAACCGTTGACCGCGCCTTTCAGGGGGCCGGGTATTTGCCCGACGTAATCGAACGCGATCGAAATCAGGTCGAATTCAAGCGCAGCCTTGAAGATTACCTTGCCATCGCGGCGTCGGACGAGCGGATCAGCACCGGGCAGCAAATGCTGCGGCAACATAACGGCACCCTGTCGCGGATCGAGGCGCAATATGGCGTGGATAAGGAAATCGTCGTAGCCGTCTGGGGGCTGGAAAGCCGCTATGGTGCGCGCCGCGGTGATGTGCCCGTTGTATCGGCGCTGTCTACGCTGGCTTATGATGGCCGACGCGGGCAGTTCTTTGAAAGCCAGCTGATCGCGGCGATGAAAATCCTTCAGAACGGCGATACCACGCCCGCTAACATGACTGGCAGTTGGGCCGGGGCGATGGGGCACACGCAGTTCATTCCGACCTCGTACCTTGCCTATGCCGTGGATTTCACCGGCGACGGGCGGCGCGACATCTGGTCAGACGACCCGACAGATTCGCTGGCTTCGACCGCTGCTTATCTGGCGCGTGCAGGTTGGGTGCGTGGTCAACCCTGGGGCGGAGAGGCCGGAACCGTTTCCGGTACGCCGGTGGCCGTATTGCAGCCGCAAAAACCTGGCCCCCGCATCGCCGTGTTCCGCAATTTCCAGGTGATCAAACGCTACAACAACTCGGACAGCTACGCGATTGGTGTCGGTCATCTGGCGGACAGGATCGCGGGCGGCGCGCCGTTTCAGGCCTCGTTCGGGCCGGATGCAAACGGGCTGACACTGGACGACCGCAAGGAATTGCAGCGCCGCCTGACATCTGCGGGGTATGACACGCAAGGTGCAGATGGCGTGATCGGAAACAACACCACCACAGCCATCAGCGCGTATCAGAGCGCCAATGGTCTGCCCGTGACAGGTGAGCCTTCGGTTGCGTTGTTGCGCAGGTTGGGTGGCTGACGGTTACGCCGCCAGCCCTTTAGATCCGATATCAAGGAATTTCTGACGGCGGTCCTTTATCAGGGCCGCCCCATCCTTGCCGTCCAGTTCAGTCAACATGGCGGTGATGGCCTTGCGCACTGCCTCAACCGTTGCCGGACGATCGCGATGTGCACCACCCTTGGGTTCCGGGATGATCCGGTCACATACGCCCAGCTTGTGCAAATCCTGTGCCGTCAAACGCAGCGCCTCGGCCGCTTCACGCATCTTTTCGGCATCTTTCCACAGGATCGATGCGCAGCCTTCCGGCGAAATCACCGAATAGACCGAATGCTCCAGCATCGCCACGCGGTTCGCGGTCGCAAACGCCACAGCGCCGCCCGAGCCGCCTTCACCGATGATGACCGAAACCAGCGGCACGCCGATTTTTAGGCACATCTCAGTCGACCGGGCAATCGCCTCGGATTGTCCGCGTTCCTCGGCCCCTTTGCCGGGATAGGCGCCAGCGGTGTCGATCAGGGTAATGACAGGCAGTCCAAAACGCCCCGCCATCTCCATAAGACGCACGGCCTTGCGATACCCTTCAGGTCTGGCCATCCCGAAATTGCGTTCGATACGCGACTTGGTATCGCTGCCTTTCTCGTGGCCGATCACCATCACCGGCTTATCGTTAAAGCGCGCAAGACCACCGATAACGGCCAAATCATCGGCAAAATTGCGATCTCCGGCCAGAGGAGTGAATTCGGTGAACAGTGCGTCCACGTAATCCTTGCAATGCGGGCGTTCCGGGTGACGCGCCACCTGGCACTTCCGCCAAGGTGTCAGGTCGCGATAGAGTTCATCCAGCAGCTTGGAGGCTTTGGCATCCAGCGCGGCGGCTTCTTCGGCCACATCCATTTCTTCGTTGGCACGAGCCAGCGCGCGCAGCTCTTCAGCTTTGCCTTCAATCTCGGCCAGCGGTTTTTCGAAATCCAGATACTGGGTCATGACGCCTCATCTGCGTGAAATTTCCTAGCTATATGCCGCTGGCTGGCCTCAGATGCAACTAGATGACACTGAAGCGGCATCGTTCATGTCAAAAGCCGTTGATCAGATGCAGAGATTCATTTGCTTGCCAGCACATTCCCGACATGCCCAGCAAAACAATCGCTGATATCGACCTTTGAGGAAATTCACCCCTGCCAAAGCACGGGATAGAGCGAAACCACAAGCAGCATAGCCATTGTCCAGTTGAATACGACCAATCTGCGCGGGTTCGTTAGCATTCGTGCCATCTGCTGTCCTAAAACGGTCCATGTGCTGACCGACGGTAAGTTGACGGCTCCGAAGACAAACGCAACGATCGCAATCGCATACATCGTTCGATCTGGCGTATAGGCCGTGGTGGCGGTCAGGGCCATGGCCCAGGCTTTTGGATTTACCCATTGAAACGCTGCGGCTTGCAAGAATGTCATCGGCACGCCGGTCGCCTCGGCGCTGTTTGCCGGCGCGGCATGTGCAATCTTCCAGGCCAGATAGAGCAGATAGATAACCGACAGGATTTTCAGCACTGTATAGCTGACGGGATACCGGTCGAAGACCTGCACCAGACCGGCGCCGACAAGCAATACCATGAAGGTAAAGCCAAGCCCAATGCCCAACATATGCGGGATCGAGCGTCGAAAGCCGAAATTCGCCCCCGAAGCCATCAGCATCAGGTTGTTCGGCCCCGGTGTGATCGAGGTTACGAAGGCAAAAGCGATCAGGGCCACAAGGATGTCATAAGTCATGGAGCGAAGTATTGTCGGCTCTGCGGCAAATGAAATTGCTTTTATGTGCGTGCTTCCTGTATTTGTGCAATTAATGATGAAAAACGACAGAATAAACCGCCATATATTGCAGGAGCTGTCCCGTGACGGACGGATCAGCAATCTCGACCTGGCCGAGCGTGTGGGCCTTTCCCCTTCGGCCTGCCTGCGCCGCGTGCAAGAACTTGAGCGGGCCGGGGTGATCACGGGGTATCGCGCGGTGCTCGACCCGGCGGCGATGGGTATCGGCTTTGTCGCTTACATCGGTGTAGGGCTGGGCGAGCATACAAAGGCCGCGCAGGAGGGGTTTGAACGCGCGCTCCAGCAAGCCCCGGAAGTTGTCGAATGCCACAACATCACGGGAACAATCGAATACCTGCTGCGGGTCGAATGTGCAGACCTGCCGTCTTACAAGACCTTCCATACCGAGGTGCTGGGGACGCTGCCGCATGTCACCTCGATCACATCCTATGTGGTCATGGATTCACCCAAGAATTTACGGGCGTGACGTCTTGAATTGTGAAGATTTTTCACCTTGCAGGGCGAAATTTCACGCCCTAGTGTTTTGTTGACGATGTTGCTGGACGGGGAAGTCAGCGCGGATCTCAGGGAGAATGTGATGAATAAAAAGGTGTTAATGGCTCTGTCAGTTGCATTGACGCTCGCAGTTGGCAGTGTTGGCGCGGCGCCGTTGAAGTTGGAGCCAGCCAGTCCGCAACCATCGGGCCTAAAGCCCGGCCTCAATGTCAAATATGCTTGGGCTGGCAATCCACCTGCCCGTATCCAGAGTATCGGAGGCGCAAAGATCCTGCTCAAGGAGCAAAGTAAACCGGGATCACCCCTGCGCGGGTTGGATTATCGAGATACGAACAAGGGTGATCCGGTCATGACCCATCCCGAACATTACAATGTTGCGGCGGACATTACCGGGTTCATCAAATTTGATGCACCCGGACTGTATGAAATCACGACATACTCGAATGATGGTATTGAAGCATGGATCGGTGGGCAGCAAGTTGGCCTGGCGGGTAGCTCACAGCCTTGCAACGCCAATCAACAAATCGAAGTAGATGTGCCTGAGGCTGGCTGGTACCCTGTTAAGATTTATTACTACCAGAAATACATGACCGCCTGCCTCATGATGAAGTGGGGTAAGAGCGGCGAGAAGCTAACATGGGTCCCGAATAGCGCGTTTGGCCGCTGAGGTGGTGTCATGATCCTAAGGAAGCGCTTTGTTGGCCGCGATCAGTTCGGCCTGTGCCACGATCACTTCGGCCTGCTTGATCGACGCGATGTCGACCAGACGTCCTTTGTAAACTGTCGCACCTTCGCCATTGGCTTTGGCCTGCTCCATCGCTGCGAGGATTTCGCGGGCCTCTGACACGGCTTCCTCCGACGGGGTGAAGACCTGATTGGCCAGCGCGATCTGCTTGGGGTGGATCGCCCATTTGCCCACCATGCCCAGCGTGGCCGAGCGTTTGGCCTGTGCAATGTACCCCTCGTCATCGCTGAAGTCACCGAAGGGCCCGTCGACCGGCAGCACGCCATGGGTGCGGCACGCGGCAACGATGGCGGCCTGCGCCCAGTGCCATGGATCGGACCAGTGTTTCGCACCCTCGTGTAGCATGTAATAGTTTTCCTGCGTGCCGCCGATGCCGGTGGTTTGCATCCCCATCGAAGCGGCAAAATCAGCCGCGCCAAGGCTTATAGCCTGCAAACGGGGCGAGGAGGCCGCGATTTCTTCGACATGGGCGATGCCAGCCGCGGATTCGATGATAACTTCGAAGCTGATCGGTTTGGCACGACCTTTGGCGCGTTCGATGGCGGTAACCAGTGCGTCCACCGCATAGACATCTGCCGCACAGCCGACCTTGGGAATCATGATCTGATCCAGACGGTCGCCCGCCTGTTCCAGTACATCGACAACGTCGCGATACCAGTACGGGGTGTCCAATCCGTTGATGCGAACGGACATGTATTTGTTGCCCCAGTCCACGGTGTTCAGTGCTTCGATGACATTGGCGCGGGCCGCATCCTTGTCCGAAGGCGCAACTGAGTCTTCAAGATCGAGGTTGATCACATCCGCAGCGGATGCTGCCATCTTCGGGAACAGTTTGGTGTTCGACCCCGGGCCAAACAGCTGACAGCGATTGGGACGCGCCGGTGCGGCAGGTTGGATGCGAAAGCTCATCAGGACCTCGTCTGAGTAATGAAATTGCGATTTTTCTGCTCAATGAGGTATTAAATTGCGCGACGTGGCGCAAGGGTGATTGTGCATCTGCGGCAATGCGGTCGCAGAAAGAAGCTTCAAACAACCCGAGTGGGGTGACTAAAGTTTAATCAATTTGAAAACTTCGAAGATTTTTGCGCACATTGGTGACACTGTGCAAGAATTTCGCGCATGGGTCGCAGTTGACGGACTAGAACGCGAAGCGCTCGTGTTACCGCTTCTCTAGCCTGCGCCGGAATCAAAGGAGTGACCGCAATGATCGAGACACCGTACCTGCTGTTTTTGGGCGATGCGCCCGACCAATTGGCGGCCAAAGTGGCTGTTGGGATCAAGGACTGGCGTCCGGAAAACGCCGTGGGCCAGTATCGAATGGATGGCTGCAAGGCCGATCTGGGCTTGACTGACATGACCCTGACCGAAGCGAAAGAAGCCGGTGCCAAGACGCTGGTGATTGGCGTAGCGAACCGCGGCGGTGTGATCAGCAAGGCCTGGAAAGAAGTTCTGATAGAAGCGCTGGAAATGGGCTTTGATCTGGCGTCGGGCTTGCACAACCTGCTGCGCGATGAAGGCGATCTTGTTGCTGCGGCACAAACGCATGGCTGCACCTTGCATGACGTGCGTGTGCCGACTGTCGGATACCCGATCGCAAATGGCCGCAAGCGCACTGGCAAGCGTTGCCTCGCGGTCGGAACCGATTGCTCGGCGGGCAAGATGTACACGGCGATGTCGATGGATGCCGAGATGCGCAAGCGCGGCATGAAATCCACATTCCGTGCCACGGGTCAGACAGGCATCCTGATCACCGGGCAGGGTGTTCCGCTGGACGCGGTCATTGCAGACTTCATGGCTGGCTCGGTCGAATATCTGACACCGGACAATGACGAGGATCACTGGGACCACATTGAAGGGCAGGGGTCGCTGTTCCATGTCTCTTACTCGGGCGTGACCATGGCGCTGATCCATGGCGGGCAGCCCGACGCACTGATCCTGTGCCACGAACCGACCCGGACCCATATGCGTGGTTTGCCCGAGTATTCCCTGCCGACACTGGCGCAATTGCGTGACACGGCCCTGCCGCTGGCGCGGATTGCAAATCCGGCCTGTCAGGTTGGGGGTGTGTCGGTCAACACGCAGAACCTGAGTGAAGATGATGCCAAGGCTTATCTGGCCAAGGTCGAGGAAGAGTTGGGTCTGCCCGCAAC
>NZ_JBXWSG010000104.1:0-11398 GCF_059613305.1 Ruegeria sp. BHSB056
CTTTCGCGCACTGATGGACGAAGCCTGGCAGCCCGCCACGCGAACCGTTCCGGCCTATTTCGATGAACCTGCTTATATCGATGCGCTGGCGCAGTCTGTTGAACGAGCATACGAGGCTATGGAGACAAAACCCGACATTCTTGTCTGCTCATATCACGGGATGCCCGAGCGGTATCTTCAGCAGGGCGATCCCTATCACTGCCAGTGTGCTAAAACGACAAGGCTGTTAAAGGAGCGACTAGGCTGGACGGATGATCAACTGGTATCGACTTTCCAGTCGCGCTTCGGCCCCGAAGAATGGCTGAAACCTTACACTGCGGATCACGTGGCCGAACTCGCGAAACAAGGCAAAAAGAACATTGCTGTAATTGCCCCAGCATTTTCGGCGGACTGCATCGAAACGCTGGAAGAGATAAACGAAGAAATCAAAGAGAGCTTCGAAGAAGCAGGCGGCGAGACGTTTACTTATATTCCATGCCTGAACGATGACGACGCCCATATCGCAGCACTTGGAAAGGTGATCGCAGACAATCTGCGCGGGTGGTTGGCGTAAAGCGTTTCCAGAGCAAAAACGGCATCTCTCATGAGAACGTCAAGCTCGGCTTGATACTGGCGCGTCAGTATCCCCCGGCGCGCAACAGGCTTGAAGACCTGTTGGAATAAAAAAGGCGGTGGATTGCTCCACCGCCTTTTTCATGAATTCCGTGTCGGCTTAGCCTGCAGCAACAGCAGCAGCAACGACGACCAGCAGGATCAGCGGCAGCAGGAGACCCTGCGACGAACCCTGTGTTTCTTCAACAACAACCGGTGCTTCAACAACCGGCTCTTCCAGGTTGCCAGCATATGCGGTCGAAGCTGCTGCAGTCAGAGCTGCGGCGAGAACGAGTTTCTTCATATTAACCTCCAGAATTTGCACGGCTCCAATGTCCGGAACCGCACATCTAAGACTTACCTCGTAGTTTTTTCTAATCAGCATTAGAGCGGGAATGCAATTGCAACTTGACGGGCAAGCAGGTTCGCACACGAAAATGTCGTCAAATTAGCAACACTTGTGTGCCAACCTTAGCCATCGAAAACAGCTCGGCGATGTCTTCGTTGAAAAGGCCGATGCAGCCGTTCGAAGATCTGCGGCCGATTTTACGCGTATCATGCGTGCCGTGAATGCGATAATACTTCCAGCTCAGATATAAAGCGTGCGTTCCCAAAGGGTTATCGGGACCGGGAGGAATATAGTCCGGCCATTCCGGATTTCTCTTCTTCATCGAAGGCGTTGGAGACCAGCTTGGGCCTTCGACCTTGCGGATCACACTGGTCCGCCCGCGCCGGGTGAGTTCTTCGGTCAGCGGAACCGACGACGGGTACAATTTGTACACTGATTGATCATCCGACCAATAATGCAGCGCTCTTGAGACGGTATCGACCAATATGGCGCCATTTCTGGTGTTCGAAAAATACGGTTGCCAATCCAATGCCCGGAACCCGGATACGTTGCGGCGAACCGCCGGTTCGGTCTCGGGTGCGGGGCGCAGCGGGTCGCCCGGGATATATTGTGCCAGCGCCGGTGTAGCCAGAGTGGCGGTAGCCCCTGCCAGAAAACCCCTGCGTGTGGGCGAATGAATGCGCTTTTTGACCATGACAACGGGTCCTGTGTTTAGGTGAGGTCTGAAATCAGAGGTATTCTATTGCCAGAATGCTTCAGTCGCAAACCAAACCGGCAGAATCACGCAAGTTATGACCATTGCGCGTTTGCTCAGAACAAGCAGGCGCGCTATGCCGTGTTGTGATACAATAATCAGGTCGAACATGACGCGCATCGTTTCTTTACTATTGATTTGCTTTGTCGCGCTTGCGGCATGTACCAACACCGGCTCAACCACTCTGGGATCTGATGGTCGCCCATTGCCGACCGTATATAAGATCCGCGGCAACCCGGAAAAGCTGCAGTTCCGCATGCTTGATTCGGTCAATGCTCTGCGTCAGGCTCAGGGATTGCAGCCCGTACAACTAAACGCACAACTGAACGCGGCAGCTGCGACTCATTCGAAAGATATGTCGCGACAGAACCGACCCTGGCACTTTGGGTCAGACGGTTCGTCGCCGATCGACCGGGCAGCACGTGTCGGCTATTTCGGTACTTTTCTGGGGGAAGCCATTTCCGAAACCTACGAGACCGAGACGGAAACGCTTGCCGCTTGGATGCAGGAGCCTGGACCGAGGGCTGTCATAATGGACGCCAAAGCCACCCAAATGGGATTCGCCTGGCATCAGGAAGGTGGCGGCAAAATCTGGTGGACGTTGGAAATGGGAACCGGTGGTTGATCCGGTCAAATGAAAAGAAAAAGCCCCCGGTTTTCGGGGGCTTTTTTTTGTTTATCAGGCGGCTTGCATAGACTGCGCCTCGGTCAGGATCGCATAGAGCTTTACCGGATCGGGGTTCGCCCGAAGTTTGGTGCAAACCGAAGTATCCCGCAAAGTGCGAGACACCAGCGCCAATGCCTTGAGGTGATCGACGCCCGCCTCTTCCGGTGCAAACAGCGCAAAGGCAATGTCCACAGGCTGGCGATCAACCGATCCGAAATCGATGGGCTTTTCTAGCATTACGAAAACACCTGAAACCGCATCAAGCTCGGGCAGGCGCGCGTGCGGCAGCGCCACACCATGGCCGACTCCGGTAGGCCCAAGGCTTTCCCGTTCCAGCAGGAAATCAACCGCTTCCTGAGGATCGATACCCAGCGTCGCTGCAGCGACGTCACCGATTTCCTGAAACAGCCGCTTCTTGCTGGAAGCCGCGGACAATACACGCACCGCTTCGGGCTTCAGTATGCTCGAAAGCTCCATGATCACGCTCCATGGCACGCACCCGCATAGGCGGGTGCGGCCTCGTATCCTTGCCTGTTACGGATCAATCCAGCCGATGTTACCGTCTTCGCGACGATAAACGACATTCAACCCGTCCTTGTTTTCATTTCTGAACACCAGCACTGGCGCACCGGCAAGTTCCATTTGCATAACGGCCTCACCGACGCTCAAAGATGGGATTTTTGTTTCCATCTCGGCCACAATCATGGGCTGTAGCGATTCGGGTTCATCGGCCGACTCCGATTCGTTTGAAGCGAGGATATAAGAGGACGCCCCAAAGAGTTCAACCGGTTCAACCCGATCCTTGTGGTGGTCCTTCAGGCGGCGCTTGTAGCGACGCAACTGTTTCTCCATTTTACCGCAGCACGCCTCAAACGCCGCGTAGATCTCGGTTGCATGGGCCTTGGCCTGAGCCGTCAGGCCAGTGGAAAGGTGCACCGTTGTTTCGCATACATATTCATGCGCCGAACGGGAAAAGACGACGTTGGCATCCGTAGGCCGCTGCGCATACTTGCCCACGACCTCATTCAGTTCGGTCTGCACGTGTGTCTGCAATGCCGAACCGATGTCGATCTGTTTTCCGCTGATTTGGTAACGCATGTGATCTCCTTCACAATTCACACCCATTCTGACGCCGCGGAACGCGGCGGGCTTGTTTTTATCGGGTGGGGGGTCGAGACATTTTCCGCGGTTGCCTTGTTTCCAGCCCTTCGAAGAAGGGACATCGAGATCCAGACTGGAACCGGGTAAATGCCATAAGCCAATTGAGGCAAGAGACGAGGGAAGAGTCAATCAAAACAGATGTGTATATACGCGATTTCCGCGATGCAATTGGCACAACTCCGCGCAAGGTTATGAAATGCGGAAATTCTCGCCCAGATAGACGCGGCGCACATTCTCGTTTTCGACAACCTCATCAGGTGTGCCGGACATCAAAACCTGACCGTCATGCAGGATATAGGCCCGGTCGACAATTTCCAGCGTTTCCCGGACGTTGTGATCGGTGATCAGCACACCAATACCGCGTTTTTTCAGATCCGCCACAAGGTGCCGAATATCCCCGACACTGATTGGATCGACACCCGCAAACGGTTCATCCAGCAGCAGGTATTTGGGGTCTGCGGCCAAACAGCGCGCGATCTCAACCCGGCGGCGCTCGCCGCCTGACAACGCCAATGCCGGGGCCCGGCGCAGGTGTTCGATCGAGAAGTCAGACAGCAGCTCTTCCAAACGCTCTTTGCGCTTATGTGCATGAGAAACCGTGATATCCAGAACGGCAGCGATGTTGTCCTCGACGCTCATGCCGCGGAAGATCGACATCTCCTGTGGCAGATACCCGATCCCGAGACGCGCGCGCCGATACATGGGTAACGTAGTTACATTCTGGCCGTCTATCGTGACTTTTCCCGCCTCGGGGAACACAAGCCCCGCAACTGAATAGAACGTTGTGGTCTTACCTGACCCGTTCGGCCCCAGCAGCGCCACCACTTCGGACCGGCCCAGCGTCATCGAGACATCGCGGATCACCGTCTTTTTTCGATAGGACTTCCGCAGTTTCTCGATGCGCAGCCCGGAACTGCCCTCGGTCAGTTTCAGGTCGGGAAGCGCCATCAGTTGTTTCCCTGCTGCAAGATCGTTTTGACCCGCCCGGTCATGGTCGCCGTACCGGATGTCAGGTTGGCGTTCATCTGATCGCCACTGATGATGCTTGGGCCTTGTGTCAGCAGGACGTTGCCTTTCATGACAATCTCACCCGAGCCGATCTTGTATTCAGCCCAGTCGCCTTCCGCTGCATCCGGCGGGCTGACCAGAACCACATTCTCAGTCGCTTCCATTCGCTCGATCGCCGAGCGTTCCTGATTGTAGATAACAAGCACGCGTTCGGCAGTCAGGCGCATTTCACCCTGAACGACGATGACATTTCCGATGAATTCTGCCGATCCGTCCTCTTGATTGACGTTCAGGGTTTCCGATGTCACCTCGACCGGCAGGCTCGGATCGGCATTCGCGGACCCAAAAGCCACCTGCGCCTCTTGCGCGGTCACGGGCACGGCGCCCGCGATCAAGGCGAGGCACAAAGGAACAAATCGAAAATCGAACACAAGTTATCTTTCTGCTTTTTCAGGCTCGTATACCAGCTTCACACCGTCTGTAAAAACAATATGGACCGGCCCGTCCGTTTTTTCAGTGCCAAAGGTCATGCGCCCCGCGGAAAAATCACCGATCGGACCGGTTCCGTTCACCTGCCCCGGCGTGTCGCCCCGGATTTCGTCCAACGAGGTATTGAGCAGATCCGTCGTGACCTTGAGCCCGTCCGCCGTGGTGATGACCACGTCACCAACAAAGGTTGCTGTTCCATTATCCGGACGGATCAGGCCGGAATTTGAATCCAGCGTGATTGTTCCGCCATTGAGCAGACCAAAGCGGCCGCGAAACTCGGATGCTGTCGGAACCGACGCCTCGGTGCCCTGCGTGGCTTGCACAGCCTCGATATGCACGGTCTCTCCCTTGCGGGTCGTTCCGCGGTAATCCGGTCGCGTTACCACCTGTTGCGCCAGTCTCTCATCAATGTCTTTTTGCGCGAAGGGCACGGAAACGTTTGTTTCGATGCTGCGGGACAGCAGGAATACCGTGGACAACATCACAATAGCCGCGAGCGGCAACAGCACCTTCAGGAACTGCACCATGCGGGAATATCTGTCCACCTCAGCCTCCCTCAGCCCAGACCGACACGCAGGCAATCGTGGATGTGCAAGATACCTTGGGCCTTGCCGCCGGTGTCAGGGTCCACAACAAAAAGACACGTGATCTTGGGTGTTTGCATCGTCATCAACGCAACTGCCCGTTCCGCCAGTTCATCAGGCCCGATCGTGCGAGGGTTTAGGGTCATGACCTGATCCACGCTAAGATCCAGCAAACCTTGCATATGACGCCTGAGGTCGCCGTCAGTGACAATACCCAACAATTGCCCGCTTTCACCTGTGACACCAACCACACCAAAGCCCTTTTGGCTCATTACCAACAATGCTTCACCCATTGGAGTGCCTGATTGAACCACCGGTATATCCGAGTGCATCAGGTCGCGCACCGTACTCAACTGCGCACCCAGTTTGCCACCGGGATGGAAGGCACGGAAATCCTCGGGCCGGAAATCGCGGTATTTCATGAGGGCAATCGCCAGTGCATCCCCCATGGCAAGGGTCAGCGTCGTCGAGATCGACGGCACCATACCAAAACCGCAGGCCTCGCCCATCGACGGGATCAGAAGATGTACGTCGGCCTGTTTCATCAATGTGCTGTCAGGTTTGCTGGACAATCCGATCAGCGGAATACCAAAGCGGCGTGTAAAGGCCAGCAGATTGGCAAGTTCCGGTGCCTCGCCCGAATTCGAAATCGCCAGAACCACATCACCCTTGGAGACCATGCCCAAATCGCCATGGCTGGCTTCTGCCGGATGCACGAAATAGGCAGGCGTTCCGGTGCTGGCCAGCGTGGCCGCAATCTTGTGACCTATGTGGCCTGACTTGCCGATACCGCTGATGATGATGCGCCCGGTGGCCTGAAGGATAAGCTGCACGGCTTCAGCAAAATGCGCGTCCAGACTGTCGGCAAGTACGTCCAGCGCGCGGGCTTCGTCAGTCACCACCTGACGGGCGGTTTTCAGGAATGCTTCGGTATCGGTCATGAGTGCGCAAAGATATCCGTTTCGGGCCAACCGGCGAGGTCCAGTTTCGCACGCATCGGCAGGAAGTCAAAACAGGCCTGCGCCATTTCAGTCCGGTCCTCGCGAGCCAGCCGAATGTTTAGCGCATCGCGCAGCTGATGCAGATAAAGAACGTCAGACGCAGCATAATCCAATTGAGCGTCCGTAAGTGAGACTGCGCCCCAGTCGCTCATTTGTTGCTGTTTGGAAATATCGACACTGATGAGTTCCTGGCACAGGTTCTTGAGCCCGTGCCGGTCCGTATAGGTCCGCACCAGGCGGCTGGCGATCTTGGTGCAATAGACCGGCGCGGCCAGAGCACCAAATGTATGGTACATGGCGGCGATGTCGAAGCGCCCGAAATGGAACAGCTTCAGAATGTCAGGGTTTTCCAGCAGGGCACATAGGTTCGGCGCCTCAGTCTGGCCTTTTTCCACCTGCACGATATGGCTGTTGCCGTCACCACCCGACATCTGAACCACGCACAAGCGGTCCCGATGTGGGTTCAGACCCATGGTTTCACAGTCAATGGCCACAACAGGGCCCAGATCTAACCCGTCCGGCAGGTCGTTTTTGTACAAATGGTTCGCCACCCGACTATTCCTTTGTGCGGTATCGCCTCCGAGATAGGCGGTTTGGTCCATAAACTCAACGCCGTCCAAAAGTCACGGGCAAATCCCTGCACCAGGATTGACAATATCCCCATGGGGAGGATAGGGATAAATCATGACAATTGTACCCCGCGAGTCGCATCCGCATATCACGGCAAGGCTGAAACGAGCCCACGGGCATCTGGCAAAGGTCATTGCCATGCTTGAAGGTCAGGCCCCCTGTTCAGACATTGCCCAACAGCTGTTTGCCGTTGAAAAAGCGGTTACCAATGCCAAGCGCGCCTTGATCCATGATCACATCGACCATTGCCTGTCTTCTGATGGCGATAGCGGCGGGATCGAGGATTTCAAAGCCATCACGAAATACCTCTGAACCATGCTGAGCATTCTAAAAAACCGGACCTACCGCCACCTGTTTGCCGCCCAGATCGTCGCCCTGACCGGAACCGGGCTGGCTACAGTCGCGCTAGGGTTGCTGGCCTTTGATCTGGCCGGAGACGCTGCTGGCCTTGTGCTGGGCACCGCACTGACGATCAAGATGGTGGCCTATGTCACCGTGGCCCCACTGGCGGCCGCTTTTGCCGAACGGCTGGACCGTCGGAAGATGCTGGTTTTTCTGGACCTGATCCGCGCCGCAGTCGCGGTATGCCTGCCTTTCGTGACCGAGGTCTGGCAAATCTATGTGCTGATCTTCGTGCTTCAATCCGCCTCGGCAGGCTTTACGCCTGCTTTTCAGGCAACGATCCCGGACGTCTTGCCGAACGAAAACGAGTATACCCGCGCTTTGTCACTGTCACGTCTTGCCTACGACATGGAGAGCCTGCTGAGCCCGATGTTTGCTGCGGCACTTCTGTTGCTGGTCAGCTTCAACAGCCTGTTCTGGGGCACAGCGCTGGGGTTTGTTGCTTCGGCATTGCTGGTGGTCTCGGTCGCCCTGCCTTCGCCCAAGCCCAGCAAACCACGCGGGATTTATGACCGCACGACACGCGGAATTCGCATCTATCTGAAAACCCCCCGGCTGCGCGGGCTGCTTGCGCTTAACTGGAGCGCCGCGGCGCTGAGTTCGATGGTGATCGTCAACACAGTGGTCATCGTGCGGGCCACCCTTGGCCTGTCAGAAAGCGCCGTGGCCATTGCACTGGCCGGATTTGGGGGTGGGTCGATGCTGGCGGCGTTCACTCTGCCCCGCGTGCTGGATCGGATCGAGGATCGCAAGGTTATGCTGTTCGGAGCTATTCTTGCGTCGGGCGCTATGGCCGTCGCCTCGGTTCTGACCGCGACGACCCCGCTCACGCTGGGTGTCCTTGCCGTTTTTTGGGCCTTTACCGGATTTGGGTATTCTACAACCCTTACGCCTTCGGGTCGTTTGTTGACCCGTTCAGCCCATCCCGAAGACCGCCCAGCTGTCTTTGCCGCACAGTTTACTCTGTCACACGGTTGCTGGTTGGTGCTGTATCCGCTGGCTGGGTGGATAATGACCGTCTATGGGCCGACTGTCGCACTCGGCAGTATGTCTGTCCTGTCCATGGCAGGCGTGATTGTGGCAGTCAGCCTTTGGCCGCGTGACGATCAGGAACCGGTTGTTCACAATCACCCCGATCTGCCAGCAGATCATCCGCATCTGGCCGGAGCGGGCCCTCACGCGCATCCGATTATTATCGACGACCTGCACCCGCGCATGCCGCGTGAGCCTTGAGAAAGGGCGCCAATCTGATCTAAACCCGGACTTGCGCAAACCGGAGCCCCAATGGACCAGCTAGACCGCCGTATCATCGCCGCCCTGCAAGCCAATGCGCGTGCCTCGACCACGCAGATCGCGGCATCGCTGGGTGTGGCCCGCACGACCGTGCATGAACGGATCAGTCGTCTGGAACATCGCGGCGTAATCACGGGATACACCGTGCGCCTTGGGTCCACGGAAGACACGCCCAAAGTACAGGTCATCGTCATGCTGGAAGTGCAGCAGAAGGAAACCAACCGGATCCTTAGACGGCTCGAGGCCTATCCCGAGGTCAAACTGTGCCTGTCGATCAATGGCGAATTCGATCTGATGCTGACCGCAGATGCCCCGAGGCTGGAGGATCTGGACATTCTGGTGGACGATCTGGCGAAGATCCCCGGCGTCCTGCGCACCAATACAAGCGTTGTTTTCGGGCGCAGGATCGACCGAAACTGAGGCTGCGATAACCCTCTGTAAACCGATCGGCGTCTAGCTTGGCCGGGAACACCAGAATCCCGGACCGGCAGAATGCCAATTCACAGAATACCGATTGCTTTCATAATACTGCATGTGCTGTTGGCGCAGGCGGGTTCCGCCATGCACGCATCACAAATAGGCGGGCTTTGTGATCAGGCCGCGCGCCGCGCGGCACTGTCCGAAGGTGTTCCGTTGGACGTGCTGCGCGCCATAACCCGCGTTGAAACCGGCCGACAGATAGACGGGCAGTTGCAGCCCTGGCCTTGGGCCATAAATGCCGAAGGTCAGGGGTATTGGTTTAAGTCCGAGGCCGAGGCCAAGGCCTATGTTTTCAAAATTTTCAAAGCAGGCTCTCGCAGCTTTGACGTCGGGTGTTTCCAGGTCAATTATCGTTGGCATGGCAAAGCCTTCCGCTCGATCGACGCGATGTTTGATCCGGATGCGAACGCAACCTACGCCGCCCACTTCCTGAAAGACCTTTATTTCGAGCTTGGTTCGTGGCCGGCTGCGGCCGGGGCTTATCATTCCCGTACGAATGCTCTGGCCGAGGCTTATCGTGGCCGGTTCCAGACAGTGATGGCCCAGTTGGATAACCCGTCCTCACAAGGGTTTTCTGGTATGTCACGCGATCCGTTCACAAGGGCCGGAGCGCCCTTGATTCCGATGCTAGTGGCCACACCCGCCACCACTGCCCTGGGCTCTCTGGTGCCGACCAACGGCACAGCAACTGCCTTCATCCCTTTCAATTAGGAAACCTTCGTGCCCCAGTTTGACATCCGGTCCCTGTTTTCACCCACTGTCCTGCTGGCGCTGGCGCTGATGACCGTCATCGTCATGATGATCCTGCCCATGCCCGCCGGGGTGTTGGACGTTGGGCTAGCCGCCTCTTTCGCGCTGGCCATCCTGATTTTCACTCTGACGCTGTTCATCGAACGTCCACTGGATTTCTCGTCCTTCCCAACGATCCTGCTGGCATCGCTGATGCTGCGCCTGTCGCTGAACGTCTCTTCGACCAAACTGATCATCGGTCAAGGGCATACCGGACCCAACGCAGCGGGTGACGTAATTGAAGGGTTCGCCAATTTCGTCATGGGCGGCAGCATCTTTCTGGGCCTTGTGGTTTTTGGCGTGCTTCTGATCGTGAACTTCATGGTCATCACCAAAGGGGCCGCCCGTATGGCCGAGGTCGGCGCGCGCTTTGCCTTGGACGGGATGCCGGGCAAGCAGCTTGCCATCGACAGCGACATGTCAGCCGGGGCCATCGACCATCAGCAAGCCAAGGAACGGCGGGAACGCGAACAGCAGGAAACAACGTTTTTCGGCTCGCTCGACGGTGCGTCGAAGTTTGTAAAAGGCGATGCCGTTGCCGGTCTTCTGATCACTCTTCTGAACCTTGTTATGGGTTTGGTCATGGGGGTGATCGTGCACGGAATGCCGGTGGCTTCGGCGTTCGAGACATATGCAATCCTGACGGTCGGTGATGGTCTGGTCTCGCAGATCCCCGCCGTTATCATCTCAATTGCCTCTGCATTGCTGCTGGCGCGCGGCGGAACACAGGGTGCCACCGACAATGCCATTTTCTCGCAACTCGGGCGGCATCCGGCTGCGCTGTCTACCGTGGCGGT
Organism: Ruegeria sp. BHSB056; assembly: GCF_059613305.1. Classification (NCBI taxonomy): domain Bacteria; kingdom Pseudomonadati; phylum Pseudomonadota; class Alphaproteobacteria; order Rhodobacterales; family Roseobacteraceae; genus Ruegeria; species Ruegeria sp. BHSB056. Next base: position 10,996 of record NZ_JBXWSG010000104.1, read on the forward strand.
TCTGATGGTCCTGTTTGCGCTGGTGCCCGGCCTGCCTTTCCTGCCGTTCATCCTCGGTGCAGCTGTGCTTGGATACGCGGCCTACACAATTCGGAAAAAGCAGAAAAAAACGGACCCGTCATTGCAGTCGCAGGCGACCGAAACCGAGGTGCCGGTCTCGCAGGCTATTGGAGATATTCTGGATCTGGATGACGTGCACCTTGAATTCGCACCCGATCTGGTAAGCTTGGTTTTGAATCCCGGAACCGGATTGGATGCCCGCATCGCCAATATGCGCACCTACGTGGCGTCCACCTTTGGTTTGATCCTGCCCGAAATTCGTTTGACTGATCGAGCCGACCTGCCAACCGGAACCTACGTGATCAAGGTTCAGGGGGTCGAACAGGCGCGCGGCGTTCTGAAC
>NZ_JBXWSG010000105.1:0-11374 GCF_059613305.1 Ruegeria sp. BHSB056
GTCGGAAACACCCCGCTTTCGCCGGACAATGCGGTCAGATCGGACGGCTGAACAACCAGCACGCTGGCCATCGGCCCCTGCCCCGTTGCGTCAATCCCGTGACAGGTCGCACAGTAATGCAAATAGAGTTCCTCTCCGGTCGCCGCATCCTGCGCCCAAGCAGCCTGTGTGGCAGCAGCCGAAACCACGAGAACCAGCATACCGATCGTTGCCTTGAACATCGTATCCTCCTGTCACGATTGACATTTGCAGGGTTGCCCGACAGGCATATGGGCGCAATGATCCAGATCAACGAAACAGGTGCAGAGGGTTCGGGCAATGACACAATATGCAGCCATCATGCTGGCCGCCGGATTTGGAATTCCGATACTGGCTGCTCTTAACGCGGCCCTTGGCAAGGTCATCGGATCACCAACAACGGCAGCCGTGGTGCTGTTTGCAATTGCCCTGGCCGCCTCGGCGCTGACCATGCTGTTGTTTCCCGGTATTGCAGCCTTGTCCAAGGTTGCACAGGCCCCAAAACACCTGTTGCTTGCAGGTGTCCTGATTGCTTTCTATGTGTTGTCGATCACCCATGTCGCCCCGCATTTCGGTGTGGGAAACGCCGTGTTCTTTGTCCTGTTGGGGCAATTGATCAGTGCAGCGGCTATCGATCACTTCGGCCTGTTCGGCGCGCAGGTGGCACCCCTCACCCTGATGCGGGCGTGTGGTATCGCCGTCATGGCCATCGGTGTTGCGATCACTCAACTGGCCTGAGCACGCCGCCCTCAAGCCGGACCATGCGGTCCATGCGCGCCGCCAGTTCGAGATTGTGGGTCGCGATCAACGCCGACAATCCCTCGTCCCGCACCAGTGTCATCAGCGCATCGAACACCTGATCCGAAGTTTCAGGGTCCAGATTTCCTGTCGGTTCGTCGGCCAGCAAAACACGCGGCGCGTTGGCAAGTGCCCGGCAAAACGCCACGCGTTGCTGTTCGCCGCCCGACAGCGCCGCAGGGCGGTGGCTGGCGCGCGGGGCGACGCCCACACGGTCCAGCAAATCCAATGCCCGTGCCTGGGCTGCTTTTTCGGACGCGCCATTGGCCAGTTGCGGCAATGTGATGTTTTCCAGCGCCGTAAACTCGGGCAGCAGGTGATGGAACTGATATACGAACCCGATATCCCGCCGACGCAACGCCGTTCTGGTTCGGTCGCCCTTGCCGTTCACATTCTGCCCCCCGATTTCCACGGTTCCACCGTCAGGCGTATCCAGCAGACCGGCGATGTGCAGAAGCGTAGATTTGCCCGCACCTGAAGGCGCAACCATGGCCACGGCCTCACCCGCGCGCAGTTCCAGATCGACCCCGCGCAGAACCTGTACCTCACCCGGTGTGCCTTTGAGGTAGGTCTTGGTCAGCCCATTCAGTCGCAACGTAAGATCATTCATAGCGCAGCGCCTCGACCGGGTTCAGCCGCGCCGCGCGGCGGGCGGGGAAATAGGTGACGATGAAAGACAGGCCAAGCGACAGGCCCGTCGCCTTGAGCACATCGCTCAGATGCAGTTCGGCCGGCAGGGCGTAGATGCCACGGATCGACGGATCCCATACGCCGCCGCCCATCACGTAGTTCACGAATGAGAAGATCGGATCAATATAGATTGCAAAGAGGCATCCCAGGATAACCCCCATTGCAGTGCCGATCAGGCCGGTGAACGCACCGCAGATGAAAAAGACGCGCAGAACCGATCCTTCGCTCAGGCCGATTGTGCGCAGGATACCGATATCGCGCCCCTTGTTCTTGACCAGCATGATCAGGCCCGAAACGATGTTCATCGCAGCAATCAGAACGAGGATCGACAGGATGATGAACATCACATTATCCTCAACCTCGAGCGCGCGCAGGAAGCCGCCGGATGCGTCCTGCCATGTCCAGATCTGGCTGCGCTCGCCCGACGCCTCAAGAATGGGAACCAGGATCGGGCCAAGATCTTCGGGCTTGGCCACCATCACTTCGATCTCATCCGCCACACCTTCACGGTTGAAAAAGCCCTGCGCCTGCGAAAACGGCATGTAGACGCGGGTGCGGTCGATGTCATAGCGACCGGCCGAAAACACATAGACAACGCGATAGGCATTCACGCGCGGCGACGTGCCAAAGGCGGTTTTGACCCCGTTGGGCGAGGTCAGTTTGACCACATCCCCGACAGTGGCCCCGATGCTGCGGGCCACACCCGATCCAATGGCGATGACATCCTCAGCCGTCTGGAAATCCGACAGGTCCCCCGCCGCCTGTTCCGCCTGCGCGATACCCGGCAGGTCGAACAGATCGTCGGGTCGGATGCCAAACACCTCGACCCCGCTGCTGCTGTCGCGATTGGTGATCAGCACCTGCCCCTTCACCAGCGGTGCGGCGCGTTCAACACCGGGCACCTGCGCTATGCGGTCGGTGCGTTCGTTGTAGTCGGCAATTGTCCGATCCATTCGACCCTGAGCGTCAAATTCACCCGAGGAATAGACCGTCACATGCGCATTGGCACCCAGAATGGTGCCGACAAATTCAGAGCGAAAACCTGAACGAACAGCCAGCGTAGCGATCAGGGCAAACACGGCAAGTGTGATCCCGATCAGTGATATCCATGTCATCACGCTGACGCCGCCTTCGGCCCTGCGCGCGCGCAGATACCGCCAAGCGATCTTCCATTCAAAAGGGGCAAAGGGCGGGGGTGTCTTGGCCATGCCTGCTCCGGGCTTTCTTGTTTGCGGCGACCCTTTCGGCATTTCGCCCAATGGTCAAGCTGGTTGTCACTCTGAACTGGTTTCTCAGCCTGAATGAGCCGAATCATTCCCGTACATAGCCAAAATACGTGTGCGAAACAGGTGTCTTCCAATTAGGGCGCTACACCATGAGTTGTGAAGCGCATCACAGACAGAAGGTGATTGTTTCAGGTATGAAGTTAATCATCGCGCATCGTGAGCCACTGAATCGTAAAGGCAACAATAAGTGCGAAATTTTATTACTCTTTTTGATTATTTTCAGAAACTTTGCCACCCTAACCATGGGGGAACACATTTAAAGAGCGGGGGTCGCTCAATGAATTTACGAATTTCAACCAATGGCGCGGGTGCAATTTCGACCCGTCAGGCTTCAACAGAATTGGATTGTGAGACCGCAGCCTTGCTGCGCGCGGCCATCCGGCCGATCTTTGTCACCGCAGCAAGCTGGGGCAATTTGGCAGACATCCTGAAAGACAAAGGATATCGTCTGGTTTTCCGTCAAGGCCGTTTGTGTATCACGGATCGGGCAACTGATGCGCGGATTTGCGGATTGCGCTTTCTGGATATCGAGTTTCGCGAACTGATCAGCCGCCTTGGCCGCCCGATTGTTGTGGCGACAGGTGACGGAGCTAACGGAGACGTCCTGGCCGAGCGCCCGACGTCGGATCAAAACTGAGAACCTGCCGACTGACGCGGTCGGCCTTCTGGTAGCCTGGGAAGGGCCGCCAGGTCTGAGCCTCCGGCACCCCTTCCGGATCACGGGGCGTGTTTCAACGCCCGCTTCATGCAGCAACTGATGGTCGCTCAGGCGATCTGCTGGTAAATCTCAGCAACTTTGGTGACGGCCGCTTCAGGGCTCAGTTCCTCGCTTTCGCCAGTGCGGCGGCAGGTCAGTTCAACCACACCATTCTTCAGACCACGCGGGCCGACCGTGATCCGCCACGGCAAACCGATCAGGTCCATCGTGGCGAATTTACCGCCAGCGCGTTCGTTGCGGTCGTCATAGAGCGGTTCCAGACCCAAAGCTGTCAGCGCCGTGTAGATCTTGTCACAGGCTGCATCGGCTTCTTCATCGCCCTGCTTGAGGTTGACGATACCGCAATGGAATGGGGTCACGCCCTCGGGCCAGATGATGCCCTTGTCGTCATGGCTGGCCTCGATGATTGCTCCTACAAGGCGGCTGACACCGATACCATGGCTGCCCATGTGAACCGGAACCGGTTTGCCATCCGGGCCTTGGACAGTTGCACCCAAGGGATCGGAGTATTTGGTGCCAAAGTAGAAGATTTGGCCCACCTCGATGCCGCGCGCCACGCGGCGGCGTTCTTCGGGTATCTGGTTGAACAGCGCTTCATCATGGGTTTCGTCAGTGCGCGCGTATTTCGAAGTGAACTCTTCCAAAATGGCCTGACACTGTTCGCGGTTGTCATAATCGATGTCGCGATCGCCAAAGGTCAGATCAGTGACGGCGCTGTCATAGAAAACCTCGGATTCGCCGGTATCGGCCAGAACCAGGAACTCATGCGTGTCATCGCCACCGATGGGGCCTGAATCGGCGCGCATCGGAATCGCCTGAAGTCCCATCCGTTCATAAGTGCGCAGATAGCTGACCAGATGGCGGTTATAGGCGTGCAGCGCATCTTCCTTGGTCAGGTCGAAATTGTATCCGTCCTTCATGTAGAATTCACGGCCCCGCATCACGCCGAAACGCGGGCGGATTTCATCGCGAAACTTCCACTGGATCTGGTAGAGCGTCAGCGGCAGGTCCTTGTAGCTACTGACGTGGCCGCGGAAGATATCTGTCACCAGTTCTTCGGCCGTCGGCGTGAACAGCATGTCCCGGTCATGCCGGTCCTTCATCCGCAGCATCTCCTGACCGTAATCGTCATAGCGCCCGGATTCACGCCACAGATCCGCCGACTGGATAATGGGCATCTGGATCGCGATATGACCGGCCCGCGCCTGTTCCTCATGGACGATGTTTTCCAGCTTGCGCAGCACTTTGAAGCCCAGCGGCAGCCAGGAATAAATCCCGGCAGAGGCCTGCTTGATCATCCCGGCACGCAGCATCAGCCGGTGGCTGACGATCTGAGCCTCGGACGGGGTTTCCTTGAGAACGGGCAGAAAGTAACGGCTCAGGCGCATGGACGGACCTTCAAAGGTAAGAATTCGACTGGACAGGTGATTATGCCAAAGCCCCGCCGGGGGCAATCGCGCATTGGTGTTTTTCCGACCTTGCGGCAGTCGGTTTTTTGATTGACCCGCCAATCGGGAATCCCAATGGTAGCGGAAACGCAAATCTCATGAGGCGCTGATGCAAACCATTCAGGAACCCGCACGCCAAATTCCCGTCATTCATCAAACCGATGTTCTGGTCGTGGGCTCTGGCCCTGCCGGGTTGGCAGCGGCGCTTGCAGCGGCACGTGCGGGGGCCGAGGTATCTTTGATCGATCGGTTCGGCTGCATGGGTGGTAACATCACTGCCGTCGGCGTCGAAGGATTTGCCTGGTACCGGCACGAGCAAACCATCGAGGCAGGCGGCATCGGGATGGAATTCGAAACCCGCGCCAAGGAGATGGGGGCCGCCGTTCCGGAAAGCCAGTCGCTAAGTTATGAGTTGGACAGCGAAGGCTTTAAACTGGTCGCCGATAGGCTGGTCGAAGAGGCGGGCGTGCACCCGATGCTGCACCGACAATTCGTCGCGCCGATCCTGGATGGAGACCGGATCACCGGCGTCATCACAGAATCCAAGGCCGGGCGCGAAGCGATTTTGGCCAAGGTCGTCATTGATGCCACCGGCGACGCGGATGTAGCCCTTCGTTCGGGCGCGCCGACCCACAAAACTCCGCGCGAGGACATGATGGCGGCCTCGGTCATGTTTCACCTGGCGGGCGTTGACAAGCGGGCCTTTATGGAAGGTGTGAAAGCTGACCCGCAGACCTACAAGGACTGGGGCGGCGGCGGAGAGTGGAACATTGAGACCTCGGGGAAAGAGGACGACATGTTCTCACCCTTCGTGCACAAACCGTTCCAGCAAGCGATTGATGAGGGGCTGATCCCGCCGCACCTGAATACCATCGCCGGAACCTGGGGCGCGATGCATGACACGGGCGAGCTGACATACATGAACCTCATCCATCTGGCCGAGATCGATGGCACCGACCCCGACAGCCTGACGCGCGGCGAGATCGAAGGCCGCCGCCAGACCATGCTGGCCATCGAGGCGCTGCGACGGTTCATGCCCGGTTGCGAAAACGCGCGTTTGCGGAATTTCGGGATGACCATCGGCATCCGCGACACCCGCAAGATCGATGCCGTTTACAACATGACCGAAAACGATGCCCGCCATCAGGGCCGGTTCGAGGATACGATAGGTATCTATCCCGAGTTCATCGACGGCTATGGCATTCTGATCCTGCCAACTACAGGGCGGTATATGCAAATCCCCTATCGGTCGATGCTGCCCAAGGGCATCAAAGGTCTGCTGGTTGCAGGACGCTCGCATGGCGCGGACCGGGTGGCGCATGCCGCAACGCGAAATATGGCCTGCTGCGCCGTCATGGGTCAGGGCGCGGGCATCGCCGCTGCGGTCTCACTGAAAAGCAATCAGGAGCTGGACCAGCTGAATCTGGCACCTGTTCACGCGGAACTGCAACGCCAGGGGGTGAGGATTCATTGATGGACAGTATCCTAACGATTGATATCGCGCCTTTGACTGCACCAGGAACCGCAGCCTATGAAACAACGGTCCGGCACATCCTTGCGGCCTGTCAGGGGATCGGCTTTTTGTCGATCACCGGGACTGGCATATCCCAGCAATCCGTGGATCAGGTGCGTCAGATCACCCGACAAATCTTTGCCGTCGATGACGCACGAAAATGGGATCAGGCCATCACCCGCGCCAACTATCGCGGCTATATTCCCATGGGGTTTTTCACACCCAATGATGGATCGGGCAAGGCCGACAAATACGAAGGCTACAAACTGCATCACGAGGTCGCAGCAGACGACCCGGTGCGTGAGGTTTGCGCGTTATACGGGCCAAACATCTGGCCTGACGACGTGCCCGGCGCGAAAGAGGTCATTCTGGGTTACTGGCGGCAACTGGACCGCGTCACCGATCTGTTGCTGGGCGCGTTAGAGGCAGGGCTGGATCTGAAATCCGACGCGCTGCGCAGTGCATTCCGGGCCCCGATGACCAACATGACCCTGCTGCATTACCCGCCTCAGGCCGAAGATGAGGCAGGCTATGGCATCCACCCGCACAAGGATACCGACGCCTTGACCATCATTGCCCCCGATCCGGTGGGCGGGCTTGAGGTGCAGACCCGCAGCGGTGGCTGGATCACGCCCGACTGCCCGCCCGGTGGTTTCGTGGTGAATATCGGTGACATGCTGGAGCTGTGGTCGGGCGGGCGGTTGAAATCCACGCCCCATCGGGTTGTGAACCGGTCGGGGCGGGAACGGTACTCTTTTCCCTATTTCGCGGTGCCCCGTCACGACGTCGTCGTCGCGCCTTTGCTGCCGCCCCTGCCCGGCTTTGACCGTCCGGCGGTTCATTGCGGTCACTGGTCGGCCGAGATTTGGCGTACGAACTGGCCCGACGAAACCGCCACCGAAGACACCCCGGAATTGGGAACGTTGCGCGGCTGACCCCTGTAAACGCAAGCGCCATGAACCGCTTGCATCATGGGCTTTGATGCGCCAAGAACACCTGCAAGGGCCTGAACAAGGGGATCGCCATGGCTTTGCCGGTTAAGGATCAGCTGAGATACTGGAGCATCGCCGCTGCGGTCTTCGCGTTGATCCTGTGGGCCCTTGGCGATGTCTTGTTGCCTTTTGTCATCGGTGGGGCCATTGCCTATTTTCTGGATCCGGTCGCTGACCGGCTGGAGCGGCTGGGCCTGTCGCGTATGGCCGCCACGGCGGTCATCACGGTCGTCGGTGTTCTGGGGTTTGCACTGGCAATTCTGATGGTGGTCCCTGCGCTGATCACCCAGTTGCTGGATCTTGTCGATGTACTGCCTGATCTGTTCAAACAGTTGCGCAGTTTCATAGAAAAACAGTTCCCGTCCTTGCTTGACCGGGAATCGAGCACGCACGCGATGCTGGTGTCCTTTGGCGAAACGCTGAAATCCAAAACCGGGGACGTTATGCAGACGCTGCTGACCTCGCTGGGTTCCGCGATCAACATCGTTGTTCTGTTGGTCATTGTGCCGGTCGTGGCTGTTTACTTGCTGTTGGACTGGGATCGCATGACCGCCCGCATCGGAGAGCTGCTGCCACGTGACCACGCCCCCATCATCAGGCGGCTGGCGGGTGAGATCGATGCGGTTCTGGCCTCGTTCGTGCGCGGCATGGGAACGGTCTGCTTGATCCTTGGCACCTATTACGCGGTTGCACTGATGCTTGCTGGTCTGCAATTCGGCCTGATTGTGGGTTTTATCGCGGGCCTGGTCACGTTCATACCCTATCTGGGCGCCCTTATCGGAGGCTCGCTGGCCATTGGGCTTGCGCTGTTTCAGTTCTGGGGCGACTGGGCTCATATCGGGCTTATCGCGGGTATCTTTGCCATTGGGCAGGTCACCGAGGGCAATTTCCTGACACCCAAGCTGGTCGGCAGCTCTGTCGGGCTGCACCCGGTTTGGCTCCTGCTGGCCCTGTCGGTCTTTGGCGCGCTGTTCGGCTTCGTCGGCATGCTAATCGCTGTCCCGGTCGCCGCAGCATTGGGCGTGCTGGCCCGCTTTGCCACATCGCTATACCTCGACAGCAGATTGTACACTGGTCTTGAAGGTCTGGATCAGGAAACCGAGTAAATGGCCCGACAACTCAGCTTTGATCTGCCCGCCAAAACTGCGCTCGGGCGAGAGGATTTCTTTGTGTCACCGGCAAATGCGCTGGCGGTGGCAATGATCTCGGCCACGTCCTGGCCTGGCAACAAACTGGTTCTGAGCGGGCCTGCCGGGGCGGGCAAAACCCATCTGGCCCATGTCTGGGCCGCTGAAACCGGCGGGCGTATCCTTCAGGCCAGCAATCTGAGATATGACGATGTGCCAGACCTGGCGCGTATGCCGATTGCAGTCGAAGACGTGCCTTTGATTGCCGGTGATCTCGAGCAGCAAAAAACGCTGTTCCACCTGCATAATCTTGTACTGGCCGAAGGGCATCCCCTGCTGATGACCGGCCGTCTTGCGCCAAAATTCTGGGCGTTGCCGCTGGCCGATCTGCAAAGCCGGGTCGAAGGTGCGCATCACGTCGCACTGGACCCGCCCGACGACGCATTGCTGGGCGCGGTTCTTGCCAAGCTGTTTGTTGACAGGCAGCTCAACCCCGGCCCCGATGTCATCGCCTATCTTGTCAAGCATATGGACCGGCGGTTTGAAAGCGCAGCCGACGTAGTATCCCAACTGGACCAATTGGCCCTGGCGGAAAAACGCGACATCACACGCACGCTGGCCATTCGCGTACTGAACACGGCCCCGGATGAGGTCGAGACCAATGATTGACCCGCTGACGTCAATTTCGCATCCTCAAAAAGAACAATCTGGAAGGCACATGGATCAGACCGTCGAAACCGATATCCCGGACTGGGGAACAATCGGAAAGCCTCTGTTTGACAAACCGGACGCACGGGCGCTGTCGCGCGTCGGGGTTGTCGATGTCGGGTCGAACTCGGTCCGGATGGTCATTTTCGACGGGGCGGCCCGATCACCGGCTTATTTCTACAATGAAAAGGTCATGTGCGAACTGGGGGCGGGCCTGTCCGAAACCGGACGGCTGAACCCGCGTGGCCGCGAACGCGCCCTGGCGGCATTGCGGCGCTTCCAGCACCTGGCAATGGATCTGGACTTGCCCGGTTTGCATGTTGTCGCCACCGCTGCTGTGCGCGAAGCCTCGGATGGGCCCGAGTTCTGCGATCAGGTGCAGGCTGAAACCGGTTTGCAGGTGGCCATCATTGACGGTGACGAAGAAGCCCGCCTGTCGGCACAGGGTGTCCTGTTGGGATGGCCCGGAGCTTATGGGCTGATCTGCGATATTGGCGGATCGTCGATGGAATTGGCCGAAATCGGCGGTGGTCAGGTCGGCCGTCGCGTAACCTCGCCGCTTGGGCCGCTGAAACTGCGTGACATCAAAGGCGGGCGGCGCGCGCGAAAAGCGCATATCAAGGAAACGATGGAGGATCTGCGCAATCAGATGGGCCAGCAGCGGGATCGTTTGTTTCTGGTCGGCGGCAGCTGGCGCGCCTTTGCGCGGCTGGACATGCTGCGGCGGGGCTATCCGCTGAACGTGCTGCATGAATACCGCATGACCACCAAGCAGGTGCGCGAGACGATCAAATACATCGAAAAACACGACAGTGAAAAGTTGCGTGCTCAGGCGGGCGTGTCCAGCTCGCGCATGGCGCTTATCCCTTACGCGATGGATGTTCTGGCACGGCTGATCCGTACGTTCAAACCCAAAGATATCGCCATCTCAAGCTATGGTATCCGCGAGGGGTTGCTGTATGAGCAGATGCCGCAGGAAGTGCGCGACCGCGACCCGCTTATCGAAGCCAGCCGGTTCTCGGAAGCCAAGGACGCCCGCCTGCCGGGATTTGGCAGCAACCTCTATGATTTTGTCATCCCGCTGTTTAGATCGGCACCGCCCAGCAGAGTGCGCCTGATCAAGGCGGCCTGCCTGCTGCACGATGTAAGCTGGCGCGCGCATCCCGACTATCGGGCCGAGGTGTGTTTCGACAACGTCACGCGCGCCAATCTGGGTGGCCTGAAGCACTCCGAACGTGTTTTCATCGGTTTGGCACTGCAACACCGTTATCGCAACAAACGGGAAGGAAACCGGTTCTCTCGGCTTTACGAATTGCTGGATGAAAAAAGCCAGAAACAAGCTGAAATTCTAGGCAAGGCCATGCGCTTTGGCGCGATGTTGTGGATGCACAACGATGCCAATATGGGGCAGCTCAAGTTTTTCCCAAAAAAGCGAGAACTGGAACTGTATCTACCCGAATCCGCTGCCCCCCTGTTCAGCGAAGTGGCTGAAGCCCGGTTCAGCGCTTTGGCAGCAGCACTGAAATCTCAGACTCGCGTGATTATCAGGGGCTGACCTTTAACCAGGTCAGATGTCTGTGGGGCCTTCTGGCACCTCGATATCCCGCTTTTCGGGCTCGGATGGCTCTTGGGTCGGTTTTCTGCGGATAATGATATCGCCATTGGGCAGGATCTCGGGCGGTTCATAAACGCTCCAGTCCTTGACCTCGGCCGCCAGTTCAGCAAGCGCTGGGCCCATCTGCTGCAAGAAGGACTGCATCGCCGGGCCAAGCTCTTCCGCAAGACCCAGCAAGTTTTCCAATGCCGGTTCCATTTCCTTGCGCAAACCTTCGAAAAACAGCTCGGCCCCCTGTTCCATCAGGGATTTTTCGCTGTCTTCCTGTGCGATGGAGGGCGCAGCAAAGAACACTGAGATCGTACTGATCAGCAATATGCGTTTCATACCTGACATATAAGGCCCGTGTGGCAGGCTGGAAAGGTCACAGTTCAATATCCAGCGTGACTGGAAAATGATCGGAGGCCGTCAAAAGCGCCTGTCGCAATTCCGGTTCAGCCCAACAGGCGGCATCCTGAAAC